>JAZQHN010000067.1:0-5801 GCA_045540615.1 Clostridia bacterium | reverse complement strand
GTATCCTGTGCCACCAAAATCAGCTCCCGTACCCCGCTTTTGACCAGCTCCTCTGCCTCTGCCATCAGCTCTTCTATGGAGCGGCTTCTGTATTTCCCCCGAATGGAGGGAATCACACAATAAGTACAATGATTGTCGCACCCATCTGCAATTTTTAAATATGCCGTATAAAAGGGCATGGAGTTGACTCTGGGTAAGGTACTGTAATCGGGAGAACAATGAATATCTCCAAACTGTTCTCTGATATCCTCTTCCAGCAGAGTTACAATTTTGTGATAATCTGCCGTACCTGTTACCACATCAATTTCAGGAAGCTCCTGCAAAATTTCTTTTTGGTATCGTTGGGAAAGACAGCCCGTTACTGCCAACTTTTCACAGCTTCCTGTCTTTTTATATTCCGCTGCCTCTAAGATTGCCTCAATGGATTCTTCCTTTGCCGATTCAATAAAACCGCAGGTATTTATAATAATCCACTCAGCTTGTGATAAATCTTCTACCAATTCATAGCCTCGGGCAGACAGTAATCCCAGCATAATCTCGCTGTCTACCTGGTTTTTGGGACAGCCCAGAGAAATTAAAGCAATTGTTTTCATGTATTTTGGATTCCTCTCTCTTTTTACATTCAGCATTCTTCGTTGTATTCTATGTAGTTTCTCATTGCCTGAGAAACCTCGCTGTAGCCGTATCCCCGACGGATGCAATAATCAAAGGTGCGTTTCACGCATTTGGGGTCGGTAGGGTCAGTCAACCGTTTTTCAATCAATTCCGTCAGCAAATCCTCCGGAACTTCCTGCTCCTCCCACAACCGTTCTCCCAACTCCCTTGAAATTCCTTTTTGGGACAACTCCTGCATGACTAACCGTTTTCCTTTTTTTCGCAATACGACAGCATCATGGATGAAGCTACGGGCATACTCTTCGTCGTTTAAATAACCCAAATCGCAAAGGAGGGATAGTACCCTTTCTGCTGAATCAGGGGAATACTCCCGTTCTGATAGCTTTTTTTGAAGCATCAAAACACTATAGCTCTTTCTTGCAAGTAAACCAAAGGCATATTGCTTTGCATCCGAATACTCTGCCAGCTGACGGATTTCCTCTAACTCTTGAGAAGTATAGCTGTTTCCTGTTCGGATGCCTGATTTGACACAGGTTTCCTCATCCAGCCCAAACAAAAAGATACCGTTTCCGTATACGGAACGTCTGTCGGGATGCTTTTTCTGAGGCTCCAAAGCGGTAATAACTATTTTATTCTGCAGATTCATCCGATTGCTCCGTTACGGGTTCTTCTGTTTGCGCATAATAATCTCGTACCTGTTTATCTAACATGGCAAAAATTTCAGGGTTTTCTTGCAAGTATTTCTTTGTGTTATCACGTCCCTGACCAATTCGTTCTTCATTGAGAGAATACCATGCCCCGCTTTTTTTCACAAAGCCAAGGTCTGCCGCTAAGTCCAGCACCATGCCTTCCTTGGAGACTCCTTCTCCGTACATAATGTCAAAATAAGCTTCCTTAAAGGGAGGAGCTACCTTGTTTTTTACAATTTTGGCACGGGTGTGGTTTCCGACTACCTCAGTACCGTTTTTAATAGCTTCGGCTTTTCTGATTTCCATACGGACAGAGGAGTAGAATTTTAATGCACGCCCTCCTGTTGTAACTTCGGGATTTCCGTACATCACACCCACTTTTTCACGAAGCTGGTTGATAAAGATGGCAACAGTATTGGATCTGCCGATAACCCCCGCCAGTTTTCTCAATGCTTGGGACATGA
Organism: Clostridia bacterium; assembly: GCA_045540615.1. Taxonomy (GTDB): domain Bacteria; phylum Bacillota; class Clostridia; order HGM11514; family HGM11514; genus SIG438. The sequence goes on along the minus strand of JAZQHN010000067.1, from coordinate 4,033 downwards.
GTCTTGCCTGCAACCCTACATGGGAATCTCCCATTTCTCCGTCAATTTCTGCTTTTGGCACAAGGGCTGCAACAGAGTCAATAACAATCACGTCAATGGCACCGCTTCTGACCAATGCTTCGGTAATTTCCAGTGCTTGCTCCCCTGTATCAGGCTGAGAAACAAACAAATCTTCGATTCTGACTCCTAATTTTTTGGCATAAACAGGATCAAGCGCATGTTCTGCGTCAATAAATGCCACTTCTCCTCCTGCCTTTTGGGCTTCTGCTACGGCATGAAGGGCAACGGTGGTTTTACCGGAGGATTCCGGTCCGTATATTTCAATAATTCTGCCCCGTGGCAGACCGCCGATTCCCAATGCTACATCAAGACTTAAAATACCGGTGGAAATGGTGTCTACCTGCATGTGGGTATTTTCGCCCAAACGCATAACTGCCCCTTTTCCGAACTGCTTTTCTATTTGTCCGATGGCTTCTTTCAGTGCTTTTTGTTTTTCTTCGTTTCCTGCCATTTTAGTTTCCTCCTTAGGGTATTTTCTTCATTATATCAAATTTAGAAATTGATTGCAATTGTTTTTCTAAATTTTTCTTTGATTCCTTTTTATTTTATAGCATTTAATGTCCTATTGTTTGGACATTTCCTTGATGAGCATGGATAATGCATTCATGGCAGTCTGGGTTCTGATTTTATCTCTGGAGCCTGACAACAACAATTTTTTACAACGTATCTCCTTGGGAGTGGCAAGTCCTACATATACCAGTCCTACCGGTTTTTTGTCCGTTCCGCCTCCCGGTCCTGCAATTCCTGTGACAGACAGAGCATAATCGGCTCCCGACCGTTCTTTGGCACCTCGGCACATCTGCAAGGCTACCGTTTCACTCACCGCACCAAACCGTTCCAAAGCACTTTGTTTTACCCCTAACATCTGTTCCTTTGCCTCATTTGCATAGGTCACAAATCCGTGGGTAAACACCTTGGAAGACCCTGCTACCTCGGTAATCATTTTGGCAATCATGCCCCCTGTGCAGGATTCTGCCACCGCGAGAGTTTTTCCCTGCTCCATTAAGGTATGCACCGCAACGGTCTGAATGTCGTCCTCGTCGTAACCGTAGCAATACTCTCCTAAAATATCAGACACCTTTGCTTCCGTTTCATCCAACATTTTTTCTGCTGTTTCCTCATTTTCTGCCTTTGCAGTAAGACGCAGATGAACCTCGCAAAGCTTTGCATAAGGTGCAATGGTGGGATTGTCACTTTCCCGAATCAAGTCTGCAATCAGACTTTCGGCTTTGGATTCTCCGATGCCGAACAGACGCATGGTGCGGGAACAAATCACCGAGTCTGACCGTTTCAATAAATAAGGACGAACATAGCCGTCATACATGGTTTTCATTTCAATGGGAGGGCCGGGCAACAAAATCAGAATTTTTTCCTCTTTTTCCATAATACAGCCCGGGGCAGTGCCGCAATCGTTTTTGAGCACAATTCCTCCCTTGGGCATCATTGCCTGCTTTTTGTTATTGGGGGTCATGGGACGGTTGACGACTTTGAAATATGCCTTCATCCGTTCTAAGCTGGGCTCGTGCAGCTCCAAAGAAAATCCCATGAGCTCAGCAGCGGTTTCCTTGGTTAAATCGTCTTGTGTCGGTCCCAATCCTCCCGTAATGATCAGCATATCCGCACGATCTAACCCTTGCTGTAAGCATGCTTTTAATCGGTCGGGATTGTCTCCCACTACGCTTTGATAGTACACATTAATTCCTGCTTCGCTCAGCTTTTCCGATAGGTATTGGGCATTGGTATTCACAATATTTCCCAATAAAAGCTCCGTTCCTACTGCAATAATTTCAGCATTCATTCAATTTCACCCCCGGAATTCTAATCATTTCTGTTTGTTCTACGGCTCTGTCAATCAAGGCGTCATAATCCAACGCCTGTTCCGATTCTAAAATATTTGCCAGCACAGGCTTTGTTTTGGGATGCTTTGCCACAAACACCGTACAGCAATCCTCATAAGGCAATATAGAGGTTTCAAAGGTGCCGATTTTCCTTGCAATAGTAACAATTTCATCCTTATCCATGCCGATTAGGGGACGAAATACGGGCAAATCCAACCCCTGATTGGTGACCTCTAAGCTGTAAATGGTCTGGCTTGCTACCTGTCCCACACTTTCCCCCGTTACCAATGCATGAGAATCTGTTTGCTTAGCAATTTTCTGGGCAATCCGTGCCATCATACGGCGCATGAGAATGGTTCCTTCATCAGAAGGACAATTCTGATTGATGGCAAGCTGACATTCGGTAAAGGGGACAATATACAAATCCATGGTTCCGCACCAGCTTGCCATGATTTCTGCCAACTCAATGACCTTTTCCTTGGCACGTTCGCTGGTGTAGGGATAGCTGTGGAAATGAACGGCGTTTAGCTCCACGCCACGTTTTCCGATCATATAGCCTGCGGCAGGACTGTCAATCCCGCCTGACAAAAGAAGGGTTGCTTTTCCGTTACAGCCCGTGGGCATTCCTCCTGCACCCTTAATTTTATTGGTATAGACATAGCCCTCTGTGTCTCGGATTTCTACCCATAGTACCACATCGGGGTTTTTTACATTGACTTCAATTCCGGGAATTCCTTCGAAAACGGCTTCTCCCACTTTCGCACAAATCTGAGGGGAATTTAAGGGAAATTTTTTATCACTCCGCTTTGCCTCCACTTTAAAGGTTTTGGCTTCCGTTTCCTTCATTAAAGAAAGAGCAAGGTCGCAGATTTTGTCCATCTCTTTTTCTACGCGGTACACGCGGGCAATGTTTACAATCCCGAACACCCGTTTCAGCCGTTCTATTATTTTATCTACATCTGCCCCTTCTTCAGGCTCGATGTAAAAGGTTGCCTGAGCACGGCGAATCTTAATTTTTCCAAGCCCTCGCAAGCGGTATTTGATATTTTTTTGCAACCGTTCTTCAAATACGTGGCGGTTTAGTCCTTTTAAAATAATTTCACCGCATTTCACCATAATTAATTCTTGCATCATAAACACTCCTTCTCTAGGAACCCCCTGACAATCAGGTTTTTAATAGGATCTTCATTATATCAGAATTTCAATGAATATTTTATATTCATTATAGAAATAGTGAACGATTTAGATGCCACAAAATCAATCAATAATTTTGCTCACATCTCTTTTATTCGAAAGCAAAACAACTTTATCCTCGTAGTTTTCTAATATATTTTTAATTTCTTTCAGATTCTTGTTTTGAAAGGTATCTGTCCATTTAAGAAGATTAGTTACTGATTTTAAAGTTTCTTGTTTACCTTAATCTCTTTGCACATATTTATTATTTCAACAGCAAAATCCTTTGCTTTATCAAGCATTCTGCCATACCTTCACATCCTATAGTTCTTTTTAGCTAAATTCAACTTTGTTGAATTCATTATATAATTAGGTGATAGGAAAGATGCACCTTGTTTTTAATGAATTGACAACTTTGTTGTCATGAATTGGCTAAAGCCATGAATTGTTGCTACCGCAACATGAATTGAATTACCTATATAATGCACGAAGTGTAATTCATGAGCCGCAGGCTCAATTCATGAAATCGCAGATTTCAATTCATGACGAAGGCAATTCATTGAGTTTGCTTTGCAAACTCATTATAACACAAAAGAAGAAAAATAGCAATATTGGAATTTATCCTTTCTGCTTTATCCTGCTTTTTATTACATAACCAAGTCAATTTTATTAACTTTTCTTTTTTATGTTGAAAAAAACCAGACGATTTTGTACAATATAATTATTAATATTATTTTATAAGTGGAGAAAACAAATGAAGAAAAAGATTTTATCCCTTGTTATTGTAGTGATATTATGTATCACATTAACCAATCAGACTTTTGCAATCCGGAGCCTCCATCAGTTGCAGTCTGCTCAGGCAAAGCCCTCCGCGGGTACCTCCGGAAAGAAAACAGTTGTGATGGAAGACGAATCCATGAATCCGCCCTCTTTGCGTTATTGTGATGCGGCATTGCTTGATG
>JAZQHN010000066.1:0-2561 GCA_045540615.1 Clostridia bacterium | reverse complement strand
CATGGGCAGAGATACCAATCTCACCAAAGATCAGCTTATTCAAGCAGCCAAAGATGTTATCATCCAATAGAATACCCTTTGGGGAAAAATGAGGAGCTTATGGCTCCTTATTTTTTTATTTTTTCACTGTCCTTTTTTGTTTTCTCATCGTTATATGAATTGAAAGGCCTTTTAATAAAAGCAGAGAGGAGGAAAAACATGGATGCAGATTCTTTTCTGATTCGGCGCATGAAAAAAGGGGACGATATGGCGATTGAAGATTTTGTTCGCAAGTACTACCCTTTGATTTTGAAATATTGTATTATGCATATGGAAGACCGTAGCTATGCCGAAGATGCTGTTCAGGAAGTTTTTGCACGGTTTTTCCGAACTCTTGACCGATATCGGCATTACGGAAAAGCTTTGAATTATTTGTATGTGATCGCATCGAATGTTTGTCGGGATCATTATCGAAAACAAATCGAAATACCAATGGAAGAGTTGCCTGAATTGCAAATATCACACGATGAGATATCCGAACTGCGGATGGATGTGAGGATGGCTTTTGAAAAACTCCCTCCTGAACTAAAAGAAACCGCAATTCTCTTCTTCTTTCAGGATGTCAAACAAAAAGAAATTGCAAGGATTATGGGAATTGGGGTGCCTTTGGTGAAATACCGTGTAAGACGCGTAAAAGATCTGTTATCCGAATATTTGGGAAAGGAGATATCGTCATGAAAAAAATTTTTTCGGTTGAAGTACATTGTGACGAATTAAAAATTCAAAAAGCCATTGATATTTCAAAAAAAGCATTTGTTGCAACTGCAGCGGAACAGATGATTTCTTATGCAGAATTCTTATATCTGCAAAGTAAATACATTAAGAAATATTGGTGGCTGTTACAGGGAATTTTGCTTCTCATTTTGTACTTGATTCTAAGTCTTTCCGATAGTGATTTTGGTATACGGCATAGTTTGGGGGTGGCAGCACCTTTGTTTGTTATTCTTGTTCTTCCGGAGTTTTGGAAAAACAGAATCAGTGATGCGATGGAAGTGGAAGGAACCACCTATTATACCATTCGTCAGATGTATGCGGTGCGCCTTACTTTGTTTGCAGGAGTTGATATGCTGTTGATTTCTGCATTTTTGATGGCTTCTTCTTTCGGGACATATATCACCCTATGGGAATTGCTGATCCAATTTATTTTGCCTTTTAATGTGACTTGTTGCATTTGTGCCCGATGTTTATACGATAGCAGAAACAGTTCGGAAGCCTTTTCTATCTTGCTCTGCTCTGTGTGGACAGGACTTTGGGTGCTGGTCGTTTTAAGCGATGTTGTGTATTATGGGATTGCTGTTCCTGTTTGGATTGCTTTACTTGTTGGCTCTTTTTTGTATTTGGGATATTGCATCTTAAAAGGACAAAAAACAATTTATAGAATTTGGGAGACAAAAACATTATGGAATTGATGATCAGAGAATTAACAAAAGAATTTGGCTCCTTTCGAGCGGTTGATAGTGTTAATTTTACCATGAAAAACGGTGTTTACGGATTGCTGGGCGTGAACGGAGCCGGTAAAACCACCTTGATGCGTATGCTCACCACTCTTTCTAAGCCTACCCATGGTGAGATTCTGTGGGATGGGCAGGATGTATTTTCCATGGATGGACAATATCGGAAGTTATTGGGATATTTGCCTCAGGATTTTGGTTGTTACCCTGATTTTTCTGTCAATGATTATTTGATGTATATTGCATCGATCAAGGGGATTCGTCCTAATGTGGCTAAGATAAGAACTGGAAATCTATTAAAACAAGTAGGATTGTATCAAGCTCGTAATAAGAAAATGAAAACTCTTTCCGGCGGAATGAAACGTCGTGCAGGTATTGCCCAGGCTATGCTGAATGATCCCAAGATTTTAATTTTGGATGAACCTACCGCAGGTCTTGACCCGGGTGAACGTATTCGTTTTCGTAATTTGATCAGCGAAATATCAGAAGATCGAATCGTTCTTCTTTCCACCCATATCGTTTCGGATATCGAATATATTGCAAATAAAATTTTGCTGATGAAGGATGGTAAAATCGAAATTTCCGGGACGGCTGAGGATATTATCGGCTCTATGGCAGAGTCCGTTTGGATTTGTGATGTCCCCAAAGATAGGCTTGATCTATATATGAGAAAATATCGAGTTTCCAATGTTAAGAGCGTTCCTGGAGGCGCGGAACTCCGAATGATCGCAAGAGATCAACCTGCGGAAAATGCACATCAAGTAAATGCAACACTGGAGGATGTTTTTCTATATTATTTTGGCGAAAGAGCAGGTGAAGATCATGGTATGGTATGAATGGAAAAAGATATTCGGTTCTTTGGGCGGTAAGATCGTTCTGTTTTTATATTTTGCGGTTATTATTCTTGCATGTTGGTTAGCTGTTACCGGTTCGATGAATTCCGGGACAGAATGGGTGAACGAGCAAGGAGAACAGGAATACGGTCTTTCCGCTGTAAACAAAATGAAGGATGCGCAGAATGAATGGGAAGGTTATTTGAATCAGGAGAAGCTGACAAGAGTATTGGAAGAG
>JAZQHN010000065.1:0-6291 GCA_045540615.1 Clostridia bacterium | reverse complement strand
TGCATACTGGTTACTGTGTTGGTTCCGATGATTTGACCCGGATCTTCAATTTCGATTTTTGGAAGCTTTGCGGTTTTGGAAAAGAGAGCATCCAAGGAAATTTTAATCCCGGGCAGAATGGAACCGCCTAAGTAATTTCCCTCTTTATCAATGGCACAAAAGGTAGTGGCAGTACCAAAATCTACAATGATGCAGGGGGTTCCGTACAAGGCTTTTGCACCAACGGCATTCACCAATCGGTCAGCCCCCACTTCTTTGGGATTATCGTATTTGTTTTTCATTCCCAAATCCATGGTACCATCTACGACAATAGGGTCTTTTCCTACATAGGATTTTAATGCCTTGCAAAGAGGATACATAATCTGCGGAACAACGGAGGCTACAATAATATCCTCAATATCCTCCGGCTTTACTTGCTTGAATGACAAAAACTGCAGAATCATGACCCCCATTTCATCCAAAGAACGGTCGGACTGAGTGGACATTCTGAAACTGCTGAGTAAAGTGTCACCTTCATAAATACCAAATACAATATTGGTGTTTCCAACATCTGCTACCAATAACATAATTTCACTCCTTTCCATACCATTATAACTCATAGTCACATTTCAAGTCAAGATGCATATAATAGATTTGACAAGATTTTTTTAGGAGGAGCTATGGCTGATCAATTATCTGAACTTTTGAAAAACTTATTGGAGCATACCGACCAGAAAAAACTGAAACAGGCTTTGCCCCGTCTGATTCAGCTTCTTTCCGATGAACAGGGACAGGAACTGGTGCAAAAAATCAGACAATCCGATCCAAAACAGCTTTCGGAATTGTTAAGCCGAATTGACAAAACCGCAATGGAAAAAAAGATGGATCGGGCAGATGTGATTTTGGGGCAAGCAGAGAAAAATCCGGAATATATCAGAAATTTAATGAAGCTTTTGTAAGGAGGCGAAAGTATGAGCCAGGATTTAATGGGACAATTACAGCAATTATTACAAGATCCTGATACAGTGGATAAGCTAAAAAGTGTACTGGGAGGATTGAGTCAACCCAATGAAGCTGAATTTCCTGAGGAAGATACTGTGCGGCTACAAAAAGCAATTTCCGGAATTAACAGTATGCCTGATCCCAGGGTGTCCTTGCTGAAAGCATTAAAGCCTTACATGAATCAAAGCCGTTCTGCACAATTAGATACGGCGGTGAAGCTGTTGGGACTTACCAAAATGTCAGGATTGCTCCGCGAATTTCAATAAGGAGGGAATCGGATGCAACAAAAATTTTATCAGACACCACTTCATGAGGGGGAAAGCCTGGTTGTTCCGCAAACGGTGGAGCCTGAACCTGTTCCGGTTCATTTTTCAGAGCAGAAAAATCAAAAAGAATGTCAGAAAGTCTCTTTTTTTAATCATGAAACAAAGAAATTTTTTGACAGATTTTGCGTGGATGATGTAATATTGATTGCGGTAATCCTTCTTCTGTTGACCGATGCAGAAACGGATATGGTATTGCTGGTGATTCTGGCCTTTTTATTACTGAACGGATGGGAACATTGATGATAAAAGTGATGGAAAAACCGTCTCAAGCCGTTGAAAAAGTCGGTCTGTCGCAAGCGTTGAAAAAAACTGATAAATCATTTTTATAAAATAATAAAAAGCTGCCCGGAAAACATGAAAAGTTCCGGGCATTTGCTTGCTTTTTTCGGTCTTATAGCGTGTCGATAAACCTATCGACACGTTTTTAAAAAAAACGGTTAAAAAACCATTGCACTTTTTGAAAAACTATGATATAATAAATAGGCATGAGCAATTTGGTTGCAAAGGAAAAGGAAACATGAAGAAAAGACTGTTGTTATTCGGGCTTGTGATTTGCCTGATTGTGGTTTCCGGCTTTGCGTGGTGGGATTTTCCCTTTCACTCCTACGATGCCGGAGATTTTTATTTTCAACCTGAATCTGTGAAGGAGGGTGCCGGGATGAGTGGTGCTCCCTTGTCGGACAAGACTGTATTTTTAAGTGCAAACGAAACCTTTTTCGGAAGAGGAACGGAATATAAGCTAATGCCTGTTGTAACAGGTGCGGGTTCTTCCTTTAAGTGGGTTTCTTATGCGATAAAGCAAGAGGCGGGTTCTGTCGATTTGACGGACAACGACCAATTGAATTTAATTGCGATGGCACCCAGAGCTTGATACTTTGGGGGTTTCAACAATAAAAATAAATTTTGTTAGGAGGAATTATTTTGAAGCAAAAAAGCATTGCAATCTTTGCGCTGACCACATTAGTGATTATTGCGCTGTCTGCCTTTGCTGCATTCGGAATCCCGGGAACAGTACCCGGTGTTTTGGACGAAGGCAATGACGTTTACGGAATCCGTCAGGGATTAGACTTGGTAGGAGGTTCCAGAATCGTATTTGAAGCTATGGATAAGGATGGAAAATCTGTCACTCCTTCTGCTGAAGAAATGACAACAGCAATCAGCATGTTGAAGGCTCGTCTGGACGCTTTGAATTACACTGAAGCTACTGTTGCAAAACAGGGAGATAATCGTATTGAGGTGGAAATTCCCTCTGTATCCAACCCTGAAGAAGCAGTTCAGAAGTTAGGTGCTACTGCAGTTCTGACCTTTACTGATGCAGACGGAAATGTAGTAATGGAAGGTTCTGATATTGATTCTGCTACTGCAGCATTTGATGTAGTAAGTGACAGCGGTATCAGCGAACACCATGTAAAGCTGGTTTGGAAAGAAGAAGCGGTTTCTAAATTTGCCGCAGCAACAGCTGCTGCCGCTGCTAAGAGTGGCGAAAACAAAAACTATATTACCATTAAATTGGATGAAGATGCAATCTCCAGCCCCAGAGTAGAACAGGAAATTAACAGCAACGAATGTGTGATTTCCGGTGAATTTGATGCTGAATATGCAAAATATCTGGCAGGGGTAATTCAGGCAGGTCAGCTTCCTTTTGGTTTGAAGGATGTTGAACTCAAGAGTGTTGGCCCGACTTTGGGTGACAGAGTGTTGAGCACCAGCCTGATTGCCGGCGGAATTGGTATTTTACTGGTTATGCTGTTTATGCTGCTGTACTACCGCGTAGCGGGTTTGGCAGCGGATATTGCTCTTCTTGGCTATATGGCTCTGATGGGAATTGTCATGGCTCTTTGTAAGGTAAACCTGAGCCTGTCCGGTATTGCAGGTATTATCTTAGGTATTGGTATGGCGGTGGATGCGAACGTAGTAATTTATGAACGTGTTAAGGAAGAACTGAACAACGGCAAAACCGTTCGTGCTTCTGTTGATGCAGGGTTCCACCGTGCTTTGACCGCAATTATCGACGCTAATATTACTACCATGATTGCTGCAGTTGTTCTGTACTTCTTCGGTATGGGCTCTGTAAAAGGGTTTGCAATCACACTGGGATTGGGTATCGTTGTAAGTATGTTTACCGCTGTTGTAGTAAGCCGTATTTTGCTGAAACAGTTGGTTGGCATCGGAGTATCTAACCCCCGTGCATTTGGTGCGAAAGTGAGGAAGTCAAATGTTTAATATTGTAGAAAAGAAAAAAATCTTCTTTATTATCTCTATTGTTCTGATTGTCATCGGGATTGCTTCCATGATTATTCAGGGCTTTGCTGTGGATATTGAATTTCAGGGCGGTATCAATGTAACTGCTGCTTTGGGTCAGAAATTTGAAAATAAAGACATTGAAGCTTTGGTAAAAGATACCATCGGTGTAACTCCTTCTTCTGTTCAGAAGTCCGGAGAAAACGGGGAAGATGTTGTTATCAAAATTATGTACCAGGGCAAGAACAAGGAACTGTCCAGTGAAGACCGCGGAAAGCTGACCAATGCTTTGATTGAAAAGTATGGGATTAAAGCAGATGCGATTTCTATCAGTAACGTAAGTGCAACCGTAGGTAAGGAAATGCTGCAAAAGTCTTTCCTGCTGTGCTTGATTACCGTTATTCTGATGCTGGTTTATATCACCATTCGTTTTGAATTGATGTCCGGTATCTCTGCGGTTATCGCTTTGATTCACGATGTTCTGATTATGCTTGGTTTTTACTCCTTGTTCCAGATTCCCGTGAATTCTTCCTTTATCGCAGCGATTCTGACCATTTTGGGTTATTCTATTAACGCATCCATTATGGTGTTCGACAGAATCCGTGAACGTCGCCGTGTTGCAAACAAAAAGACCATTCTTAACGATTTGGTCAACGAAAGCATTATGAGCACCATGGGTCGTTCTATTAATACCACCATTACCACATTCTTAACCGTTGCTTTGTTGTGTGTATTTGGTTCTATGATGGGTATTACCTCTTTGGTTGAATTTACTCTGCCTATCATTGTTGGTATTATTGCAGGTTTCTACTCTTCCGTATTTATTGCAGGTCCTTTCTGGGCAATGTGCAAGGGCGGAAAAAATAAATAAGAACCATCATTTCAGAAACCGTTGGGAATTGGATGTTCCTGACGGTTTCTTTTTTTGGTGCCTTTAGGCGTGGAAATAAACCCCCAGTTTTACTGGGGGAGGATAAAAGCTTTAGCATGAGAAAAACCTCTATGATATAATAGTAAAAGGTTTGGCGACCGCATTACTAAAAAATATCATGGAGGTTTTTAACAATGTTTAAGAAAACGAGCAATGAAATTAAGCAAACAGCACATTCAAGTTATAGATGTCATTATCACATAGTATTTGCACCAAAGTATAGACGGAAAGAAATATATGGTCAAATAAAAAAGGATATAGGCGAAATTTTGAGAAAGCTATGCGAACAAAAGAAAGTAGAAATCATAGAAGCAGAAGCATGCAGTGACCATATACACATGTTGGTAAGTATTCCACCATATATAAGTATAGCACAGTTTATGGGATTTCTCAAGGGAAAAAGTTCGTTGATGATATTCGATAGGCATGCAAACTTAAAATACAAATATGGAAGTAGAAATTTCTGGTGTAGAGGGTACTATGTTGACACGGTTGGAAAAAATAAAAAGGTAATAGAAGAATACATCAAAAACCAGTTGGAAGAAGATTTTGCAAAAGATCAAATAAGCATAAAAGAATAGGTAGACCCGTTTACGGATAACAAGAATAAATAGGCAAAATAAAGACAGCCGCGCGTAAGCGCCTGCCTGTAATTGTAATGCGGTGTCAAACTTTCAATGCCCCTTAGAGGGGTTGAGCCTGTAAAAACCCCTTATAGGGGTTGTGCAAGCCACCAGTTTACTGGTGGTCTTGACTTTTGTTATAAAAGTGCTGAAAAGCCTTATTTTAAGCAAAAAAACAATAACCCCAACTTTTTATCAAAGTTGGGGTTATACTATGGCGGAGATGCAGAGATTTGAACTCTGGCGCCAGCAAAACCGACCTACCGGATTTCGAATGATTTCGAGTTATTTCCGTTTGACTGACTTTGGACGATTTCATTAGAAATTGTTGGAATATAGCGGAACGCTAAAAAGCCGATAAAATCAGGCTTTTCAAGGACTTCAAAACTCAAAAACCGCTTAAAATCTGAAAAAAGTCAAGTCGGACAAAACTGCCATTTTTAATATTTTTCTAAGATTTTTATTAGAAAACTCATTAGAAATGGCTTGTTTTTTGTCCTTCTGGCGGAGCGCTGGCAGTGCATTTTTTAGGTTCCGGTTACGGCGGACATAACTAAAAATCATATCCCCTGACAGTGCGGTAGATGGGATGCAAACCTCTTGTTTTACTGAAAATTACAACCCATATGGGCAAAACTTTTCAGTAAAAAGTTGACTTTTTTAATAAAAAGGGGTATAATATAGATAATTACAGCCCATATGGGCAAAACTTTTCAGTGAGGAGAGTCGTTATGGAAATTAAAAGAGATAGATATTTAAATCAACTGATATCATATATGTGGGATGGTCAAGTTAAAGTGATTACAGGTATAAGACGATGTGGAAAGTCTTATTTACTCAGAAATTTATTCAAAAACTATTTGCTTGAAACCGGAGTATCAGAAAATCAAATTATTTCTTTTGAGTTGGATTTGACAAAAGATATCAAATACAGAAATCCGCTTGAACTTGCATCATATGTTAGAGAAATGGTTGAGAGAAAAACGGAGAAGTATTATTTGTTTATTGATGAAATACAGATGTCTGATGAGGTGAAGAATCCTTATAATCCTGATGGCAAAAAGATAACCTTCTATGATGCACTAAATGATTTGAGAGGAATTGATAATCTTGATGTAAGTCGGATCGTAGCCATGTCGTTCTGTGAGCCAAGGAGTTGGGGAAACATGTTGTCTTCCTAAGACCGCTT
>JAZQHN010000064.1:0-13433 GCA_045540615.1 Clostridia bacterium | reverse complement strand
GGTGCAGTTGTTCTCAAATCCCCAGCAAAGGCACGCCCCAAGCACAAACAAAGAGCCGCTGTTAAACACGAAAGAACCTGTACCCTCAAAGCTTAAGATTGCGCTCGCAACCGTAACCAAAGCAATTGCAAGCCAAAGCTTTTTAGAGATAACCTCTTTGAATATCACGAGTGCAATAATAGAAGTTGCAACAATCTCAAAGTTATTTAGCAGCGATACATTTGCAGAAGTTGTGGCGTTTATCCCAAGCATCAACAAAATCTTCGATTGTTTGGTGGCTAACTGTAATGGCAACCGATTCTTCATCAGAATCTGGATTAACTGAAATATCAGCTAAATCAAAAGCCAAATGCCATTCTTCTGAATACTTACCAAAAAAATGATAACTTTTGCATCCTGCAACTATAAATTGCAAGGCTTGTTTTTTTATAAATTCTGTATCAGCTTTATGATTTACGAGAAAAAAGCAAGCTTTGCCATGTGTTTTATGCATATCCACTTTTCCATAATATAGTTCGCAACCATAAAAATTAGGGCGTAGTTTCTCGCATCTATTCATTTTTACACCTCCGTTATTTCTTTCAATGCCTTCTTAAACCGGTGCGATTTCCACAAGTTTTTCAAGCTCTTCCGGGCGCATCTTTAAATAGAAGTCCTGTTTTCCTGCTTCTTTATATATGCTAGCTACAAGTCCGAGAAGTTCAGAATCCCATTTTTGCTCTTTAATAACCGAATAGTCAAATATTCTCATGTCCTTTATCCCCCTCCTTCCCCTTAAATATCAGCATATATTAAGGGGATTGTCAACATTTCAAGTAACCTTACCCTCATTTATTATTTCTTTTTAAGGTAAAACTGTTTGTTTATCTTAAAAAGATCAACACGTTGACAGACTTGGAAAAGGAAGAGATATTTTTAGAACTTCAATTTGTCGGCATACAAAGGGTACTGTAGAGTTGAAATCCCAAAAAACAAGCAACCGCATGGAAAACATTGAATTTCCCATGCGGTATTCTGTTATTTTATAAAAGATAAATCTGATTATTTTATTTTTCCTTTTATCTTATTCGCTGTCCGATTTTCGAATCTGGGCACGCTTGATTTTTCCTCCCAAGGTTTTTGGAAGCTCGTCCACAAATTCAATAACACGTGGATACTTATAAGGAGCAGTTACCCGTTTTACATGGTTTTGCAGTTCCTTTTTTAATGCATCGGAAGGAGAATATTGCTTGGTTAATACAATTGTTGCCTTTACTACCTGTCCGCGAATGGGATCGGGAACTGCTGTTACAGCGCATTCCACAACTGCAGGATGTTCAATCAAGGCACTTTCCACTTCAAAGGGTCCGATACGGTAACCGGAACATTTGATTACGTCATCACTTCTGCCGACAAACCAATAATATCCGTCATTATCACGCCATGCAACATCACTTAAATTATAATTTCCGTCACCCATTACCTGTTCATTCACCTCAGGAGCCTGGGCATACCCTGTAAACAAGCCTACAGGTCGGTTGTTTTTTACATTCATAATGGTAATTTCGCCTTCTTCCCCATCTTCCGCTTCTGTTTTTTCAGCAGTCAGCAAACGAAGATCATAAATAGGAGAAGGTTTTCCCATAGAACCGGGTTTTGGTTCAAACCATTGGAAGTTGGCTAACAATACAGATGATTCTGTCTGACCAAAGCCTTCTGTCAAGCTAAGACCTGTAATGGATTTAAACCGGTGAAACACTTCAGGATTTAATGGTTCTCCTGCGGTACAGCACTGTTCTACCGTTGAAAAACCTTCTTTAATCAACGCTTCTTCTTCCTGAAGCATAAAACGATACATAGTAGGAGGTGCACAAAAAGTGGTAACACCGTATTTATGAATTTTTTCCATTAAATTTTTTGCAATGAATTTTTTCATATCATAACAGAAAATAACTGCACCGCTGATCCATTGTCCGTAGATTTTCCCCCAGCCAAATTTTGCCCAACCGGAATCAGAAACAGACATATGAAGTTTTCCGTCTTGTACTCTCTGCCAGTATTTCGCAGTTACAATATGACCCAAAGGATGGGTAAAAGTATGAGTTACCATTTTAGGCATTCCTGTTGTACCGGAAGTAAAGTACATCAACATAATATCATCATTGGAGGTTGCTTCTTCTCCTGTAGGACGTTCGAATGTATCAGGATACTTTGTAATTTCATGATTAAAACAAAGCCATCCTTCCCGTTCTTCTGCAACGGTTGCTTTTGCAATAACAGAAGGAGTTTTTTCCAAAGCGGCTTCCACCTGCTCTAACACACCGTTATCATTAACTCCTACAATCATTTTTACATTTGCTGCATTACAACGATATACAATATCTTTCGCAGTCAATTGCAAGGTAGCAGGAATCAAAGTGGCACCCAGCTTGCAAAGAGCAGTTGCCATAATCCAATACTCATACCGCCGACGCAAGATTACCATAACCACATCGCCTTTTTTAATCCCTTGCGCCTTCAGAAAATGAACGGTCTGATTGGAAAGACGGGAAATATCTGCAAAGGTAAATGTCTTTTCTTCTCCATTATCGTCACACCATACAAGAGCCTTTTTGTCTTTATCAATTTCAGCCCAAGCATCCACAACATCAAATCCAAAATTAAAATGTTCAGGAATGTTCACGGTATAATTCTGTTTAAAATCCTCGTAAGAATCAAATTCAATTCTCGGTAAAAAACGTTCCAATAAAATCATGACAATTAACCTCCGATGATCATGGTAAGAAATGTTGCAGGCTGATTCCCCATTGCCTTTTGTCCGTGAGGATGAGTAGGATTAAAATAGATAGAATCTCCCGCTGAAAGCTCTATTTCCTTATCATCATAAATCACTCTTATGGTGCCTTCCAGTACGTAGTTGAATTCTTGACCCTCATGAGAAATTAATTTTGGATTTTCGTCACTTGGTTCTACCGTTACAATCAACGGTTCCATTTTCTTTCCTGCATAATTTTGTGCCAGATTCCAAAATTGATATCCGGGACAACGGTCAACAGAAACACCTTGACCTTTTTTTACAACACAGTAATGATTCAACCGAGCTGTTTTACCGGTTAAAATCTGAGATAAATCTACTGAAAATTTGTTGGCAATATCATAAATCACACTAATGGGAATATTTTCGCCTTTCTCCTCATAATCCAAATACACCTGCTCATCAATTCCTAATTCCTTTGCAAGAGTCTGAGGAGTATAATCACACGCTTCTCTTAATTCCCTGATTCTTTGTGCTATCATTTTCAATTCTTCTGCCATATCAAACACCACCATTTCTAAGCTTATTTTATCATTATATCATAATTCACCTTTTTTGTCTACCGTTTTTAAAAGAATAATTTTTAACATTTTGTCACATTTTCTATTTAATTAGCAACAAGGTTTTTATTTCAAAGGGTTTCCAATCAAGTATAATACTGTTTCCGCATATAGACAAATCCGAAAGAGGCTGTTCCTCCAAATCAGTTTCAAACCCTGTTTTTACAGGAAAACCAAATTCCAATTGTGATTTTCCGCGTTTTCCCCAGGATTCATAAGCACGGACTACTATTCCATTACCGTTCGATGCCTGTTTTACTATCTCTACAACAATATTTTCTTCCTTACTGTTTACAAGAGACATCATTTCGGGCAAAGTTCCCAGTCCTTTGGCATTGATTCCTTTGATTGGTTGATTGAGTATTGCAGCTTGCTTTACCACTCCCCCATTTTGCCAGCTTCCTGCATGGGGATATAAAGCATAGGTAAAGAAATGCTCTTCTTGGTCTGCCACGGGGTTTGGTTCTACTCCTGATTTAATCAAAGTAAGCCGCATCACATTTCCTTTGATATCATAACCGTACTTGCAATCGTTTAACAACGCAACGCCGTAACCTTCCTCGGATAAATCTGCCCATTTCTGACCGCAAACCTCAAATTTTGCAGTATCCCAAGAAGTGTTCCAATGAGTGGGCCGTTCAATGGCACCGTACTGAATTTCATAGGTTGCCTTGGGAGAAAGAATCTCTACAGGAAATGCCACCTTTAACAGCAAATTTGATTCCTTCCAGTCTACCTTTGTATCAAAAATCAGGGAAGGATTTTGATAACAAAGTGAAACTGTTTGTTCAATGGTAGAATTTAAGAAACGCCAAATCATTTTCACACTGACTTTTTCCGCGGTATCACAAACCACTTCCATCTTCTTCAGTTCTTCTACAATCCAGCTTTTTTCCTGATAATAAATATTAATATCCCATGCCTGATATTTTCTTGGTCTATCTTCAAATACGGTAAAAATATTGCCGTATTTGTTTTGTTCAAGCACTTGTCTGTCTGCTTTTTTATCATAAATTTGGGTAATTCTACCCTTTTCATCAAAGGAAACTTTCAAATACTCATTTTCCATTCCCGAGGTACTGACAGACAGTGTTTTTTCTAACTGCTTCGGCTGTGCCACACAATATCCCATCGGAGGAATATTTTCTACATAAACAGCAGAACCGTCCACCTCCACAATTTCACTCCGTTCAAAGGAGGTAGGATTATAACAAAGAACACCCGATTGACTCACCTGTTTTGCCAAATCCTCTAAAACAGAACGGGTTATTTTTGACACATCCTGTTCCATTTTCTCATATTGAACAAGAGAATCATCATAAACCTCTTTAATAGAAGAGCCGGGAATAATATCATGAAATTGATTTAATAACAACACTTCCCAATTTTCATCCAAAATCTGAGCAGGATATTCTCGTTCCAACAATAATTGACCAAGAATTGACAATTTTTCAGCAGATTCCAGCAAAAACTCCCCTTTTCGATTGGCACGTTTGTTTCTTGCCATAGAGGTATAGGTTCCTCTATGCAATTCCAAATACAACTCTCCCACCCATTTGGGCAGATTTCCATTCTTCTCAGCATTATGCTTTATTCGTTCTAAGATTTCGCTAACAGGACGAATTTTAGTCTGCACACATCCCGGAATTCCCTTTTCCAGTCTGCGGTTCATTTCAATCATTTCACGGGTAGAGCCTCCGCCTCCGTCACCATAACCAAAGGTAAACAGAGTTTCAGGATTACTCCGCTTTTGCTGATAGTTTTCCCAGCCTCTCTGCACCGCTTCAGGACGCAGCTCACCACTGTAAGTAGAAAAGAAATCCGTCTTAGGAGCTCCGATTACTGCCGCATTGATAAACTGAGTAAAAATCTCCGTCCCATCAATTCCTTGCCACAAAAAGGTGTCATAAGGCATCCGATTGTATTCATTCCAACTAATTTTACTGGTTACAAAATACTCCAGACCGCTTTTTTTCAAAATCTGAGGCAAAGCAGCTGAATAACCAAACACATCAGGAAGCCATAAAATCTTGCATTCTTTTCCAAATTCCTCTCGAAAAAATCGTTTTCCGTGGATGATTTGCCGAATAAGACTTTCACCTGAAGTTAGATTGGTATCCGCTTCTACCCACATGGCACCTTCCGCTTCCCATCGTCCCTCTGCAATCCGTTCCTTGATTTTTTCATACAACTGGGGAGCCAGCTTTTTGACAAACTGATAAAGCTGAGGCTGAGAGGATATAAAGTAATACTCAGGATATTCCTTCATCAGTTCTAACACGGTAGAAAAACTTCGAATAACTTTTTGTTCCGTTTGCTCCAGAGTCCATCGATATGCAACATCAATATGGGTATGACCGATACAGTTCGCAATTTCCGACTTTTCATGGCAATTGGTATTATAAAATTCTGCGATGCAGGAAATCCCCTCCTCCACCGAAGCATCATATTCTTTGCTTCCCACAATCCGCAAATCCAATAAATTAACCGTCTTTTTCAAAGCTTCTTCCAACTGAATCCGAATGGAATTTCCTTTTTCGTACAGCATGGCAGTTTCATAAAGAGCAAGCATATCAAAATAAAGCTGTTCTGTCCGTTCGTTACGGGTCTGCAGCGTCACAAGCATTTCGCATCTTGGAGGTTCATCTTCCGACAGCATGCCTAAATTGCCATGGTATGCCGCAACCTCTACAAAATAAGTTTTATTTCCCTTTTCGCAGTAACTCAAGGTAATGCTTCTATGATTTTCATCGACTCCCTGAATCAATTCACCATCTACATAAACAAGCAAAGAAACATTTGGTTCATTCCACTCGTTCCAACCCGTTCTCCGTTTCACGGTAAAAAGAAGTTCTGACCGTTTTCCTTCATAATATTCAGGAACAATGACCGAAAAGCGAAACCATTGCCAGCAATCCCGTCCACCCCAAAGTTCGTTTTTTTCAAAAGGTTTCCAATGAACAGGACGTTCCTTTCCCATTCCTGTTTCTATCGTTTCTATTTGAATCTGATTTCGTACCAAATCATTTTTTAAAACATTTAAAATTGTATTTGCCCGTTCCAATTCAAAAAACATTTCAGTAGATCCTCTCTTTATAAAAGTTTCTTATATTATAGCAGATTCCCCATTTTTTGTCAACAAAAACAGGGAATGGGTAAAATCAAATGATCGCTCTCTTTTGAAAATTCAGACCATATTTTCAAATATTTTCGCATCTTTTGGATTGGTTTCTGTATTTGCCGGGTGTCATACCATAATACGCTTGAAAGGCCGTGTGGAAGCTATGGGTACAGACATATCCCAGTTTTTCTGAAATGCTTGAAATAGAAAGGTCGGTTTCTCTCAGAAGATTTCGGGCATATTGCATTTTGATTGAGATCATTCGCTGTGAAAAAGTTTGACCAAACCGTTTTTTGATGATTCTTCCTGTTTGTTGTTGACTTAAATGAAGAAATTGCGCCAACTCCCGTAAGGAACCATTTGCAAAATGCACGGAAAAATAATAATCCGTTAAATAATTCCTGTAAGAATCCATGTCGGAATTTTTTCTTTCTGACTGAACAGATTGCTCGGGAACCAAAGCAGATTTTACCAAAATAATAATTTCGTAAAAGCAGGAAAGAAGCAACTGGTCTTTGTCCTGATGATTGCTGAAATAATAGTGGGCAAACCGTTTGAAGGCATCACCGCCTGTGAATTGTTGTAACAAAAGCACTCCGTTTTCTGTGAGAGAAACAAAACGATCATAATAACTGTATTTGACTTTTTTTCTATTTCGTTTGAAAGAAAAAGCAATAGCAATTCGATAAACCTGACCGTTGAAAGTTGTTTTGTGAGATGTATTTTTGGGAATCAGCAAACCATCACCGCTATGAAGTGAGATGATGTGATTGTCTGTTTTGATTTTCAGATTTCCTTTTAAGGAAAACATCAATTCATGCATTTCATGAAAATGAATCGGAGAATCGTTGGACTGATTTTCCAATACCGTTGTCGGTTCTGTGTAGAACATAAAATCTGTGTCCTCTATGGTGAGTTGATATTCCTGATAAGAAAATTCATTGGGTGCATGCATTTCGTTCACCTCCTTTTTTATTGTATCATAAGAAAACAGAAAAATCAAGAAATAATAATACTCTAATCTGACATTTTTCAAAATAATATGATAATTTAGAGTATTGATTTTTTGTATTTTGATGATACAATTAAAAGTGATGTTGCATGAAACGTAAAATGATAAATATAAACGAGGTATTGTCAGATGGAAAGAAAAAGCTTACAGGACAGAAAATCCAGTATTCAATTATTTGTTTTGGTATTTGCCGTATTCGGTTTTTTGAATATGGCAACAAATTGTTATAGTGCAGCAATGGCAGAGATTGTCAACGAAGGAATTATGACAAAATCTCAAACGGGTCTGATTACAGCAGTGTTTTATCTGGTATATGCACCCTTTCAAATTGTAGGCGGAATTGCGGCGGACAGATATTCTCCCTCTCGGCTTATTTTCATTGGATTGGTAGGTGCCGGAGCTGCAAATTTATTCATTTATTTTGTTCAAGACTATGAAATCATGATGTTAATTTGGGCATTGAGTGGCGTGGTTCAGTTTGGTGTCTGGCCATCAATTTTCAGAATTGTTACAACCCAGCTGGTTCCAAATCACCGAATCAAATGTATGTTTTATATTACGATGTCATCGGTATTTGGATTATTAATCAGTTATTTATGCACCATTATGGTGAATCATTGGAAGGATAATTTTTTGGTTTCATCCTTCAGCTTGTTTTTTATGGCAATTCTCTTTGCTCCTTGTTATTACAAGTTGGAAAAGAAAATGAAGCCGGAGAAAGCAATAATGACAGAAAATTCAGGAAAAGCGAAAGCGGGTTGGAAACTATATGTGTTGTCCGGCGTGCCACTCTTACTGATTGCTTATATGATTCATAGTATGTTAAATTTGGGAATCAAAGCCTTAACCCCCGTGATGTTAATGGAATCGTATCAAACCGTGACCCCTGTGATTGGAAATGCTTTGAATATTATTTTGATTGCAGTCGGACCCATTGGATTGATATTATCTCGTATTCGAATGTTTCAAGCCTTCAATCCGGTCAGAATCATTAGCTTTTTCTTTGGATGCAGTATTCCCTTGCTTGCACTGATTATGTATGTGGGAACCATTCCTATTTTATTGATAATATTAGCACTTTCTATACTGGCAATTTTAATAGCCATGCTGTCTATGTTTTTTTCTTATATTTCTGTTGGATTTGCAAAATTCGGCAGTGTAGCAACATTATCCGGCTTGTTTAACTGCATGGCATCCTTAGGGATTGTAATCGCAAACTTTTGGTTTGCAAAGCTGGCAGACAACGCCGGTTGGGGAATAACTACAGGCATTTGGCTGATTTTGGGAATTGCAGCATTGATTATGAGTATGGTGACTGTTCCATTATGGAAACGTTTTTTAAAGGTGACCGATCAATATGAAAGTAATAGAAATTTATCATAAAAATTGGAGGAATGTAGTATGAAACCAGGATTTGTACCTGCTCTTGGTACCCCATTGGATGAACAAGGAAATTTAATCACTGAAAGTTTAAAAAAGCACATTGATGATCAAATTAACATCGGAGCTTCCGGTTTGCTCTGTATGGGAAGTATGGGCATTGAAGCCTTTATCAGAGATGATGTGTATCCCCAAGTGGTAAAGACGGCGGTGGATGCTGTCGAGGGACGAGTTCCCCTATTTGTTGGTGCGATGGATACTTCTATTGCCCGTGTCAAACAGAAAATTACCTCTTTGGAAGAATATAATCTTGACGGTCTGGTATTTACCGCTCCCTTTTATGCTGTAACGAACAGAAATCAGATGATGAATTTCTTTCGGGGAGTTGCGGCATTAACCAAACACAAGATTCTGCTGTATGATCTTCCACCGGTCACACAAACAAAAATTACCTATGATATGGTGATAGAGTTGATTGAAACAGTTCCGAATTTTGCCGGAATCAAATCAGCAGATACGGTAATGTTTCGTAAACTCAAGCTTAATCCTAATGTTCCAAAGGAGTTTATTACGGTATATTCTGGACTGGATATGTTTGATATTGCCTACAAATGGGGCATTGATAATTGCCTGGACGGTATGCTCTCCTGCACCCCTGTCAATACCGAAAAGTTGTTTCGTGCAATGGAGCAGAAGAAGTATCAAATAGCAGCAGATTGTTTGGACAATATTGTGGCACTTCGTGATTGCTTTGTGGCAAACGACGTGATGACTTCTTTTACAGTAGCAATGAATTTGCTGGGCTATGAAGGAAATTTTCATCAGGATTATTGCAATGAAATCACCCAAGCACAACGACATGCAGTTCAAGCGGAAATGAAACGAATTGGAGAACTGTAATTCAATGTGCTATTTAGAATATCAGGATGACGTCAAGCTGACGAATCATTAATTATCTGAGTATATCGAAGATCATTGGTTGTTCTCAAGAAGAGACTGCCCTGTGGCAGCCTTTGTCTTAATTCATTCTTATAGAGTTGTCTTCAGAACACTACCATAAAGGACAGTAATACACATAAAGCGGTGTACCCATAACTGATGCACCGCTTTAGTCAATTTTCACGCACTTTTCTCATTGCATATATCGTCCATTTATTGTAGTTATTCTTTTGAATCTGGTACAACAAAAGGGGAGTTACCTCCCCTTTCCAAAATTCAACAATAAATGTGCAAAAACAGGCACGTCCCCAAATGACCTCAATCAAAACAAAACTGACTTCGTATGAATTACAAAGTCAGTATATTGCTTAAAATTAAATTTTAACTACCACAATAATCAGTTTTGTATTGTCTGCATAAATTCGGGCAGTTCACTCCTTCTTTCTGAGTTAAATCAAAATTTTATGAGTTCCGTCTTTGGTCACATAGTGGTTTTTTACTCCCATCCATTCCATCCAATTCCGTGTCATCATGGTACCCCATAATCGGTCATTCAAATAATGAGGAATTTCATCATACAGCCAATCCGCACAGCACCATAAACAGCTTTCCGGACGGGCAGCTAAATACACTTCTGCTCCAACACCGCCGTGACCGTGATGAGCCACTTGTACAATATCCGATTTCAATTCCTGCCAATGACGTGAAAATAGACGGTCTCCCCCAAGAGGACCCGCATCTCCTAAAATCAAAATACTTTTCTTAGGCGCCGTGATTTTAAAAATCAGTGAATTTTCATTTCCGGTACTATTTTGATCTCCTTCTCTTGCAGGCACAATCGGATTTTCAGGATCCCAGCTTTGCAAAACGTCAAAATGAAGTTCATCAACATCAAAGGTATCTCCTTCTCGCACACATACAACGCGATCTCGAATTCGATCCTCCACCTCCAAAAATTCACGCAATGTCCAAGCCTCGCCCGGTTCCGTTTCTTCCATGAATTTCAGGGTAGGAAAATGATAATATACTTTTTCCGGCCATAGTGGATCACTTCCCAATCGTAAAATAGAAGTAAATGCTGTAATATGATCCAAATGGGGATGGGTAAGAATCCATGCCTTTACGGGACTATCCCCAACAATTTCACGTAAAAGAGGAAGGTCTTCCGGCTGACCACCGTCAATCACCACTGCATTCCCCTCTTTTGTTTTCAAAACAATAGACATCATAAATTTACTGGTTTCTGTTTGTAAATACAATTCTGTTTCTGACATCTGTAATTTCTCCTTTTATTTTCTTCTTAGTGATTCAAATAAGAATCAATTGATTTTTCTTTTACTCCAATAACATCAAAAAGAAGCTTCATATCATCATGTTCTTCATTTTCTTTTATGGTAATCAACAATTTTTTCAAACTCTGCCAAACAATTTCATTTAGGGTGGTGATGGAAAAGCAGGAAAGAGAATCTGCCTTCCCCCTCTCTCAAAAATCTTGCCAAAAAATGTACGTCCCCAAATAGCTCTTACTATTCGGTATTCACACTATCCATCCCCCGTTTTAGAAAAACAAATAATGATAACAAAGCTATAGTATCTTGGTTGTTGAAATCGACTTGACTACAGATCTTTTTTTCAAGTTAAAAGAAAAGAAGATTCTTTTTGCATTTTCGCATGTTTATTAAGAACCTCATAAAAAAATGACATATTATTAAATCCGGTAAGATAAGCCGCTTCGGTAACCTTAAACTCGCCACTTTCAATCATTTCCTTCGCTTTGGAAATTCTGATGAGATTTCTGTACTCTATTAATGTTTTTCCCGTATATTCTTTAAATAATTTCCTAAAATTGGATTCACTCATATAACACAGTTCTGCGTAATATGCTATTTTTCTGTTTTCAAAATAATTTTGATGGATTTGTTTTAAAGCCGGTATAATTTTTTTGTATTTATCAGGTAGTGTTTCATTTGTCTTTTCTATTTCATAAAGCAATCCATAAATTGATGAAGCAAGAAAGACCGTGCTATAGGCAGGCTCTCCTGAAATTGCCTTACCAATCTCTACTATGGGAGCTGAATTTTTGTGAATAGGTGAACTGAAAAATGAAGGTAGATTCTCTGAATAGATATCAAATGTCAATACCTTTGCAATGGTGTTATCCTCAACATAAGTTGCAACATACGGGTAATTTTTTGGAACAAACAAAGCATCTCCCGCAGAAAGAGTAAATAATAGTTTGGTTTCTGTAAAATAATAATTCATTTTTCCGTCTACAACAAGGACAATGGTATACCTTGATTTGCCACCTTTGTAAGGAACAATATGATTACTGTTTCTTAAAACATTGACAAATCCTATATTGTCTATCAGATAATTCAATTTTCCGTCAAAACTGATTCGTTTCAAACTTTATCACCTCTGAAAATAAGCGAATACCATATATTATTGTCAAATAATGAATTGACATTTGTTCTTCTATATTATATACTAAATTCGCTAAAAAGTCAACAAGAAAACCTTTAAGACAAACACAGGATTTTTGCTAAAGGAGAAAAATGGATCATCGTTTTTTATTAAATTCAAATACATCAAAGGATTTATATCATTTAGTAAAGGATTTGCCGATTATTGATTATCATAATCATTTATCAATATCAGATCTGTTTGAAAACAAGAAATTTACCGATATATATGATTTATGGATAAAACCTGACCCCTATAAGCATCGTGCAATGCGAATGTGCGGAGTCAGTGAAAAATATATTACGGGAACTGCTTCGGGTTTTGAAAAATTCAGTTCGTGGTGTTCTATCGTTCCAAAGTTGATTGGGAATCCGTTATATGTCTGGTCAAAAATGGAACTTGAAACAATTTTCGGGATTTCAGAATTGCCCAATGAAAATAATGCAGAAGTGATTTATACCCAGGCGAATTACTATTTGCAAAATAACGAAATCACTCCTGAACGTTTATTGAATCAGTTTCATGTTGAGCATGCTTGCCCGTGTGTGTCTATCACGGATGAATTTGGCATATTTGAAAACAAAACCAATATTTCACCATCCCTTCGGGGTGATGATATCACAGCACCGGACATTGAATTGGTTCATAAGCTGGAACAACTTACAAATAAAATAAATCATTTGTCGGATTATAAAAGAGCTATTCAAAATAGGCTTGATGAAATAGAAAAAGTCGGTTGTAAATTTACAGACCATGCTTTGGATCATGGCTTTGAATTTTATGTTGATGACGGAGAAAATGATAAAAGATTTGAACTGCTTTTAAAAAGCAAACTGACAGAAACAATTGACTTAAAAAAGCTATTTTCGCATCTACTTGTATTTCTCTGCGGTGAATACGCAAAAAGAAACATGACGGTTCAATTTCATATTGGAGCTGAGCGTTATACAAGCACACGCTTAAGAACTCTTGCAGGAGCAGCAGGAGGTTTTGCAGGAATCGGAAACAGTGCCGATATCAAATCGTTTACTCAAATGCTTGATACACTGGAACAAGGGGAATACGGATTACCAAGAATGGTTCTTTTTACATTAAATCCATCGGATAATGCGATGTTTTCGGTGCTTTCCGGTTCATACAGTAAGAAGTCGGAGGCCAAGCGGT
>JAZQHN010000063.1:0-2273 GCA_045540615.1 Clostridia bacterium | reverse complement strand
TGATTACAGACAGGGCGAAGGCTTGATGAAAATGAAGTATAAAAATGACATCATTGACAGTTGGACTCATAACATTGAGGATTTGATTTTTGCAGGTTATTGGGCAGAAACCTGGTACTGTGAATTTCTGTATGGTAACCTAAATCAGGAAGAACATACCATGGAAGCGTTAGAACCTATGCTGTATGGTGGAGCAAATCAGCATACCGTAGGTGCCAATAACGGGATTGACAGAAGCTTCTTGGTGTACAATGTGTTTGAAGAAATTGACGAACCGGGAGAATGGTACATTGACAGACATACAGGAATGTTTTATCTGTATCCCAAAACGGATGCCAAAAATCCTGTTGTGAAGGTTACTTCTTTGAATCAGAATCTGATGGAACTGAACAATGTGTCTTTTGTGACTATTAAAGGAATCCAATTGACCAGCTCCAGACAGAATGGTATTACCATTACTGACGGAAACAATGTTATTATTCAGGATTGCGAAATTGATTCTGTTGAAAAGATAGGTGTTGTAATGACGGGAGGAACAGAAAACGGTATTGTTGATTGTAATATTCATCATGTTGGAACCAATTTTATGACAATCAATTCTTGCGGTAACAGAGATACCTTAACTCATTGCAACAACTATATTATGAATAATGAAATGCATGATTTTGCACTTTTAGTTGAGTCTTCTCCCGGTATGAAACTGAACGATTGCGTAGGGGTAACCGTAAGTCATAACGAGATTTATAACGGACCTCATGCGGCAATCTGGTTTGGTGGATCGGAAAATATCATGGAATATAATCTGATAAGAGAGGTCGTCAAAAACGTTGGGGACGTAGGATCGATTTATACCGGCCGTGACTGGCGTGACCACGGAAATGTGGTGCGATATAACCATTTTATGAATCTTGGAAGTGATATAGACAGTAACATGAGACCTTGCGGATTCTTTGCAGATGACGGAAACTCTGATACGGATATTTACGGAAATGTTTATGGTCCGGGATTAGATCATGCACAAGCAAATAAAATTCATGCAGGACAGTACAATAAATTTTATAATAATTTATTTATTGACACTCCAAGTGCGTACTATGCTTATATGTGGGACAATCGTAAGTGGGCAATTTACCTACTGGGAGTTGAGGTGAATGCAGAAACAGTTTCAAGCTATCATGATAAAATAAGTCAGGTGAATACCAATCCTCTTTACCTTATCAAGTGGCCTTGGCTTGCCAATACCACTGTTCGTGAAAGTATTTATTATGATGGAAATACCTTTGGAGAAAATCTGTTGATTTATATTAACAATAAGCCAGATAACGGGCAATATGCGGAACAATCTTTTGCAGGTGAAAAGCATATTCTTTATGGTCATGATGACAAACAGACCAATACGGTTCTATACGATCATAATAAAGAATTGTTTGTAGATTTTGATGGCGGCGATTATACTTTGGTACCATCAGCTTATCCTGAGAATTTCCCTGAAATTCCTTTTGCGATGATTGGACGGATTGATGCTTCTGACTATGAAAAACAATTGAATATTGCAAAAGATATGGTAGAAAATTTCTCTGTTGGTACAGACTTAGGAGATTATTCCGAGGAAACAATTCAAAAGCTGGAAGCTACAATTAAGCAGGCGGAAGAAATGAATTATCTGGAAGCAATCAGCTTGTTGCAAACAGCTATGAATGAAGTGAAAGCCAGCAGAGTCACAAAGGCAGCTGCAACCGAAAATCATTACACCTTACCCGAAATGCTGGAAGGCGGTCAATTAGAAGTTAACGATGTAACAGAAGGATTTAAATTGAACATTCCCGGTAAAGTAGGAGAGACGTTGATTACAGGCTCTTTCGGAGCAACAAATTATTCGATGGAATTGGAAAGCGGTACTGTGGTAACACCCGAAATGCTGAACTTGAGCAGTCCGAAAACCAATTCTGCAGATGTAACTGTAACAGAAGAACTTGTTGTTCAGGTTGGTACAGATGCAACCCAATTCAGTAATCCCGTCAGAATCGTTCTGAACGGAATGGGTAAAAAGAGAGTACTTGTAGTGCAAAACGAAACTCTTTCTGCTGTAACTCAAATGAAGGAAGATAGTGCTTCAGGGATGAAGAAAGATTATGGTTATGTCAGAAACGGAGACGATTTGATTCTTTGGATGAAGAAGGGCGGAGAAATTGTATTAGGTAATTCAGTTGTATTGCCAAGTGCCTCTCCCACACCTACCACACCTTCCACACCTACCATACCTTCTGCACCTC
>JAZQHN010000062.1:0-1993 GCA_045540615.1 Clostridia bacterium | reverse complement strand
CATCGTTTGCGAGCTTTGATTTTGTTTCAATTTTGGATAATACTCCTGCGCATAGTAGATGAAGCAGAATGGAGTCCTTTACATAATCGGGACAGTTGGGCAGATTGTTATAATGCAGAAGCTCCTTGAACAGATAGGATTGAGAAAAGTTTTTAATATACTGAGGATAATGCGGTAAGTCTCCTTCTGAAAGGAAATGAATCCAGTAAAAGGAGGTTTGTCCCAAAGAAGGTTTTGTTCCTTGGTGACAAAGATGGGGGCGTAATAAATAAAGGTCACCCTTGGATAGATGAATGGGAGTTCCTTCTTCTTCCATAAATATGTCCCCGTCTACCACATAAATCAGTTCAAAGGTTTGTTCTGTCCGTTTGGGATGAATCCATTCTTCTTCTGTTTGAAACAAACCCATAAATTCAAAGGTGACATTGCGATCTTCTTTTGTCAGCATAGTTTGTTCTCCTGTTTTATTATTACTATTATCATATAACAGATGTGGAGAAAAAGCAAGAGAAATTTGATAAAAGGTGAAAGAAAGATGAAAATAATAGAATTGGTATTTCGATATAGCAGTATGATATTGTTAATTTTGTTCTTTGTTTTGATGGCAATTTTTTACGGAAAGCTGTTGTTTGCAAGAACCAGAGTCGGAAAGGCAACGGTTGTCAGAAAAGAATGTTATGAAAAGCAAACAGTAAGTAAACATCCCACAGCCTTTTCCGATACGATTTATGAAGTTGTTTTCCTTTGTGAAGGTAAAGAGCTTCTTTTCCGTGTTTCTCCGATTTCTTATCCCAATTATAGAGTCGGTGAAAAGGGAATGCTGAAATGGAAGGGAAGTAAATTACTTGATTTTTCGTAAGGAAGTGATAGGATGAGAAAAAACAGAATGGTCTTACTGGCATCTTTTGTAATTTTGCTAGTTGTTCCATGGATACTGACTGTATTGATGCACCCGCATTTGGGGATGATATTTTCTATTCTCTTTCTGTTTTTTGTAAACCCGTTGTATTTTACCCTGTTGGGGGTTTATTGCGGGTTGGATTTGAAAAAAAGATGGTGGCAAGTACTCACGGGATTGGCAATTTGCTTTTTCTTTTTACAGTTTTTGCTAAAAATGGATTATAGCCTGTTTTTGTACTTGGGTGGATACGCTTTAATCAGCATTTTCTTAATGTTTTTGATAGAATGGGTTAAAAATTGGAATAAAGTGGAATTGAATGAGTATCTGATTTGTAATGAGATATTGCCCGAAAGTTTTGACGGATTTCGGATTGTTCAGATTTCGGATTTTCACAATGTATCCTACGGTGAGAAGAAGATATTGCCTCTTTTAAAAGAAGAAAAGGCGGATATAATTGTCATTACCGGGGATTTGATTGATTCTCGTAATACCAAGCCGGAAATTGCATTGCAACTGGTCGAAGCATTGGGTTTTCTTGCTCCGATTTATTACATTCCGGGAAACCATGAATCGAGAGTGCCGGAGTATGCCGAGTTGAAGCAAGGACTTCAAAAGCTTGGAGTTGCTGTGTTGGAAAATCAAGCAGTTACAGTAGGAAAAGAATCAGAAATGATCACGATCATCGGATTGCAGGATCCCGGATTCTTTCAAAAGCATAAAAAGGAGGAAGAACGGGAATATTTTTGTCAACAGCTGCAAAAAGAAACAAAAGGGTATCGGATTTTGTTGGTGCACAGACCTGAGCATTTTGATTGTTATACAGGAAAAGCCGAATTGGTGTTTTGCGGGCATGCTCATGGAGGGCAGTTTATCCTACCCTTTGTAGGAGGATTGATTGCACCGGGGCAAGGACTGTTTCCAAAATATTATCAAGGTGTTTATCATAAAAATGGGACGGATATGGTGGTAAGCCGTGGGGCAGGATATACGGTACTGCCACTCAGAATGAATAATCCGCCTGAAATTGTGGTTGTAACATTGAAGAAGGGATGATAGAGTGAAAGGCTTAATTTTAGAAGGCGGTGCCATGCG
>JAZQHN010000061.1:0-6945 GCA_045540615.1 Clostridia bacterium | reverse complement strand
AACAATATCCGCATCCTGCTCAATGGCACCCGATTCACGAAGGTCGGCAAGCATGGGACGGTGATCGGAACGCTGTTCCGGTCCACGAGACAGCTGAGAAAGAGCAATCACCGGAACATTCAGTTCTTTTGCCATTAGCTTTAACGCACGGGAAATATCGCTGACTTCCTGCTGACGGGATTCGCTTCTTCTGCCTTCCATCAACTGCAAATAGTCAATCACAATCAGTCCCAGATTCTTTTCCTGCTTCAATCGCTTGCACTTAGAACGGATTTCATTAATGGAAATACTTGCAGTATCATCCATATAAAAGGGTGCGTTATAGTAAAGCTTTGCAGCTTTATTGAGCCGGTCCCAATCGTTAGCATCCAAATTCCCAACCTTCATTTTTCCTGCATCCACCAAAGCTTCGGAGCAAAGAAGACGGCTGACCAGCTGTTCTTTTGACATTTCCAAGGCAAAAAAGGCGGTGGGAATTTTTCCTCTTGATGCGGCATACTGAGCAATGTTTAATGCCAGGGTGGATTTCCCCACGGCAGGTCTTGCCGCAATCAAAATCAAATCGGAATTATGAAGTCCTGCGGTAATTTTATCGAGATCCGCCAACCCTGTGGAAATTCCTGTAACAGAACCACTTTGCTTGGAAAGCTCTGCCAGCATTTCAAAGGTTTTGGGAATGACCTCTCCTACCGAAATAAAATCACGGGTATCTTTATTCTGAAGGATATCAAATATTTTTTGTTCTGCCGCATCCAACACAACAGAAACCTCTTCCGATTCCTCCAGACACATGTTCTGAATTTCTCCCGCAGCAGTAAGCAGCTTTCGTAAGGTAGACTTATCCTTTACAATCTTCATGTAATAGTGCAGGTTTTCCGTGGTAGGTACCCCTGCCGCCAATTCGGACAGATAACCGATCCCCCCAATAGCATCAAAACTGCCCCGCTGTATCAATTGGTCCTGCAACACAACAGCATCAATGGGTTTCCCCACATAATACAAATCCATCATTGCACCAAACACTTCACGGGTGGATTGAAGATAAAAATCATCCTCCCGCAATGCACCAGCAATGGCAGAAACCTGTTCCGGGTCAAATAACACCGCACCCAGAACGCTTTGCTCTGCCTGACGGCTGTATGGAACTGTTTTCAATCCTTCTGTTTGGTTCATAAAACCTTCCTCCGTTATGCTTCGGTTACCTTTACGGTACAGATACCGTGTACCTGGGGATGAAGCTTGACTTCCAGTTTATGGGTTCCTGTGGTTTTCACGCCACCGTCCGGAACTACAATTTTTCTTTTGTCAATCACAATATGATGCTGCATTTTTACAGCCTCTGCAATATCCTTTGAGGTAATGGAACCAAACAGCTTTCCATTTTCTCCCGCTTTTGCAGACAGACAAACGGTAATCCCTTCCAGCTTTGAGGCAATATCCTGAGCCTGCTCCAATTCTTGCTGTTTGCGGAATTCTTCCGCTTCTTTTTTTCCTTTTAATACATTCAGATTGGCGTTGTTTGCTTCGACAGCCAATCCTTTGGGAAGAAGAAAATTGCGAGCATATCCGTCGCTTACCTCTACATAATCTCCTTTTCTTCCTTTTCCTTTTACGTCAGCCTGTAAAATAACCTTCATATTTATCTCAACCTTTCTTAATGATTCTCGTATTGTTTGATTGTTTCTTCCACAAGAGCCTTTGCCTGCTCAATGGTATATCCTTCCAGCTTTGCTCCTGCCGCGGTTTGGTGGCCGCCGCCTCCCATTTTTTCAAGAATTACCTGAACATTGATTTCCCCTCTGGAACGGGCGCTGATATGAACATGCCCCTCGTGAGGACAAAGAACAAAGCTTGCCTGAATTTCTTCAATGGTCAGAAGCTCATCTGCTGTCATGGGCATAATCTGCATATCGTCTTTGCCGGGGAGACAGTAGGTAATGGCAAAATGGGTTTGATAAATCTTTGCCGATTCTACCGCTTCTGAAATTTTTTTATAGGTTTCTCTGTCGGTACGGAACAAATTCTGTACCCGAACCGGGTCTGCCCCCTGACGGCGTAAATAGGATGCCGCATCATAGGTCCGTACATTGGTTTTTACGGTAAAGTTTTTGGTATCCAGCACAATGCCGCAAAGCAAGGCTTCTGCCTCTGCCTTGGAAAGCTTTAAGCCGTTTCCCGTATATTGTAAAATCTCGCTGACCATTTCGCTGGTGGAGGAAGCATAGGGCTCTTGGTATACAAGAGCAGAGCGGTTAATAAAATCGGTGCTTCTCCGGTGATGGTCAATGAGTGCAACGTGCTTTGGTTTTTCGATCAGTTCGGGACATTCCACCAAGCCGGGACGGTGAATATCAACTACTACCAACAAGGTATTTTCCCGAATAAAGTTTTTGGCATGAGAGGGTTCAATCCAAATGGGAGGCAATTCCTTTTTCAATTCTCCAATCAGCTTTTTTACTGAGGAATTACATTCCCCTAACACGATTCTTGCAGGAATATTCAAATGCCTTGCAATGGCACATACCCCAAGAGCAGAACCGATACAATCCGCATCCGGATTTTTATGACCCATTACAATCACATCAGAGGCATTTTCAATCAGGCTGTATAATGCCTGAGAAATCACTCTCGCTTTCACACGGGTTCGTTTTTCCAGTTCTCTGGAATTTCCGCCAAAGAAGGAAAATTGGTCTCTCTGTTTGATGACCGCCTGATCTCCGCCCCGTCCCAAAGCAAGCTCCATTGCAGCCTGAGAGGCGGCAACCGCATCAGCTACCGTATTCTGATGGCTTCCCATGCCGATGCTTAAGGTGACGGGAATATCATTATATCCTTTGATTTTTTTTATCTCGTTTAAAACGGAAAATTTATCGTCTAATAAAACCTTTAAATGCTGTTGATTCACAATGAGCAAAAACCGATCCCGTTCAATTCGGCGAAACATTCCTTCCAAAGGAGAAGCCCACCGATACAAAGCCGATTCAATTTCTAATCTCAGCTTGTTTTGTTCCCCTTCTGTAAGACCTGACATAATTTCAGAATAATTGTCTACCGTTATGGAGCCTGCGGCAATTCTGCCGTCCTCATAAAGCTGTTCCAACTCCCGTTCACGGGTAACCTCTAAAAAAATTAATCCCCGCGCATTCGGGTTCCCTTCCAATTTCTGAGAAATCAGAGAGTAGGTTTTTTCCTTGAGATGAATGTCGCAAACAAAAGCAGTTTTCTCCAAAATTTCTCCATATTGAGGTAATAATTCGGATACGTTCTGACCCATCAGTCTGTGCTCCGGAAAAAGCTGTCCCAAAGTGAGATTGAACCATTGGATAACGCCTTCTTCATCCGTTATCAGACAAGGAAGAGCAAGCTCCATCAAAAATTGACGGGTGGTGCTGTCAGCAGTTCGATTGATAAGAGAAAGCTGTTGCTCCCATGCTTGTTTCTCCTTTTTTCTCTGGTTTTGAAACAGCTTACAGCAAAGAATAGACAAACCAACCGCTGCAACCAACGCCAAGCTTCCCCAAAAGGGACGGAATATGATTAAAAATATTGCTAATATCAAGGACAGCACAATATTGCCTAAAAATAGGGGCATCCTGTTTTTTTTCATAGTCAGTCTCCTTTATAAACGGTGGGTTCTGTTTCTAAAATCCCAAAAGGTATCGAGCAATCCCGCCATAGTAATTGGCTGAGAAAGGAATAAGACAAAAGGCAGCAAAATGAGAAGAATCAAAAAGGATACACCCTTTGGTGCCTGTATTTTATTAATCAAATATTTCAGCAACGAAATTCCGCTGATCAGCAAAAGGGAAGAAATTACTGCAACAGCATTGGTTATCATATAGTGAAGAGAAGGATGACTGACACTGATGATTCCTGCTATCATCAAAGCCACATATCCGTAAGCGATTGATTTTGGAAGATGCAATTGGCTGAAGGTGGGTAATTGTGTATATTGCCCTTTTTGCAATTTCTTCAGGACACTTCCCGTCAGCAAAATACTGCACAAAGAAAGAAATGCAGATGCTGTCAGTAAGGCTGAGGGAATCATGAGAATAGATTGTTGGATCAAAGAGGGTAATGCTTTAAGCATTTCCTTGGCTCCCTCTTCGTTTGCCAGCTCAGGGACTGCTTCTATTGCTGAAACAAAGCTTTGGGCTGCCTGCTCCATAGCTTCTTTAAGCTGTTGCACAAAATCAAGTCCGTACAGTAGTTTAGAACAAAGCACCGTTCCTGCAATGGCAACAAGATAAGCAAAGCTTCCCGCAACCATCAAGGTTCCCATAGATTGCTTGTTCCGAAAGCAAATTCCCAGTACTGCACCGGGGAACACAATCATCAGAAGCCCCGAAAACAGCATACTCTGCAGATCGGAAAGAAACGCAATGAGAATCAAGGCAACTGCCAAAGCTGTTACCGATACTTTCAGGGAAGAAATATGCGTTACCAAAATAATTACGGTACACACACCCAAAAACATTCCGAATACTGAAAAAAGAGGAAGATAGATAAAAGACAAAGCAAAAAGAGCAGTCAATGCCGCAAGCAAAGCCCCTTTTGTTAAATCTTTTGTTTGCATTTCAATTCACCTTCCTTTTCGGTATTCATATCCTATTATTATATCATATATTTTCCAAAAGTACAATGTTTTTTATGAAATCTCTTTACTTTCATATAAAAAGGCATTAATTTCATTTCCCAAAAGGAGGGAAAAGGACACCAGATACAGCCAGAACAGCAAAACCACAAAGCTTCCCAATGTTCCGTACAGAAGAGCATAATTCCCGAAATTGTTTACATAAATTTCAAATCCCACCGTACAGACAATCCACAAAATTGTGGCAATGATTGCCCCGGGTAATACCTCTTTAAAACGAAGCTTGATCCGAGGTACCCAGGCATAAATGGCGGAAAGTGCCAGAACAAAAACCAAGAACATTCCCCAAATTCTTAACTGACTCATCCAGAAAATAATTCTGCTCTTGCCTACAAACTGCAATAAAAACTGTCTGCTCAGCAAAATGACCGTAAGAGAAAATACCACAAATAGAATCAAGGAAAGGGTAATGCAAAAAGAAATCAAATAAGTGACAACAAAATGACGCTCCTCGGCACGATAAGTTTGGTTGAGACTTTTATAAATGGCTTTTGACCCGCGGGTAGCAATCCACAATGTAGTGATAAAACCCACAGAAAACATTCCTCCGTGAAGTCCGGAAAAAATCCCTGAATTTTCTGCAATCAGCACATATACAGGTTGGGGAACAATCCTGCTCAGCACCTCCATCAGAAGGTCAATTCCCACAGGAAAATAATCCAACAATGAAACCACCGCAATCATTAGGGGAAAAAAGGACAAAAGCAAATAAAAGGAAAGCTGAGCTGCCACATTCCATAATTCGTTTTGTTTAATTCGTTTGATAAATTGCCACATCCGTTCTCCGCCCCTTTCTTTCTTATATTATACTACAAAAAAGCCCGAAAAAAAAGAAAAATTTTTAAATCTGTTAAAAAATCCAAAAAAGGATTGCAATTGAGTCAAAAATATAATATAATAGTATAAAAGATGAATTAAAACAAAGGAGCGAACATAGTTATGGCGGCAAAATACAGTAATGTAATGCTCAAATTAAGCGGAGAAGCATTGGCGGGAGAAAACAAAACAGGCTTAAATTTTGACATTTTAAACACCATTGCAGTACAAATCAAAAAAGTAGTGGATATGGGTGTAAAAGTTTCTATTGTTGTTGGCGGCGGAAATTTTTGGAGAGGCAGAAGCGGCGGTCAGATGGACAGAACAAGAGCAGACCACATGGGCATGCTTGCAACAGTCATCAACGCTTTGGCAATGGCAGATTCTTTGGAAGCAAACGGTGTTCCCACCAGAGTGCAGACGGGAATTGAAATGCGTCAGATTGCAGAGCCTTATATCAGAGGACGGGCCGTTCGTCACTTGGAAAAAAGCAGAGTGGTAATCTTTGCCTGCGGAACAGGAAATCCTTATTTTACCACCGATACGGCAGCGGCATTGCGTGCAGCGGAAATGGGAGTTGAAGTGATTTTACTGGCAAAGAATGTGGACGGTGTGTATGACAGCGACCCCAATCAGAATCCCAATGCAAAAAAATATGATCACATTTCCTTTATGGAAGTACTCAATCAGGGTCTTGGCGTTATGGACTTAACTGCTGCAACCCTTTGTAAGGACAACCATATTCCCTTACTGGTATTTGGCTTAGATTGTCCTGAAAATATTGTAAAAGCAGTTTCCGGTGAAAATATCGGAACCTTAGTAGATTAATAAGGAGGATATAACAATGAAAGGTAATTATGAAGTTTACGAAACAAAAATGAAAAAAAGCATCGGTAACCTGAAAGATACCTTGGCAACCGTTCGGGTAGGAAAAGCAAGTGCGGCAGTACTTGATCGGGTAACGGTGGAATATTATGGTACACAGACCCCTGTCGCTCAGGTTGGAACCATTTCTTCTCCCGACCCCAAAACTTTGATGATTCAGCCTTGGGACGGCAGCATTTT
Organism: Clostridia bacterium; assembly: GCA_045540615.1. Classification (GTDB taxonomy): domain Bacteria; phylum Bacillota; class Clostridia; order HGM11514; family HGM11514; genus SIG438. The sequence goes on along the minus strand of JAZQHN010000061.1, from coordinate 410 downwards.
AGGAGAAATCGAAAAAGCTATTTTGAAATCTGATTTAGGTCTGACTCCCAACAACGATGGTAAAGTCATCCGTTTGTCCTTCCCTCCTCTGACAGAGGAACGGAGAAAAGAGTTGGTAAAGCAGGTTCGTAAATATGCAGAAGAAGGAAAGGTTGCCATCCGTTCCATCAGAAGAGATGCCATCGAAGCCTTCAAAGCTCAGAAAAAGAACAGCGAAATCACCGAGGATGATTTGAAGGGTGCTGAAAAGGATATTCAGGACATGACCGACAAATTCACCAAAGAAATTGACCAGATTTGTGCAGACAAAGAAAAGGAAATCTTGGAAGTTTAACAGAAAATAACACCAGCCGTCTGAATCCCTCAGACGGCTCAGCGTGTCGATAAACTTATCGACACGCTGGCAGACG
>JAZQHN010000060.1:0-2150 GCA_045540615.1 Clostridia bacterium | reverse complement strand
AATGTGATGCGAGTGAACGAAGCTACCGTCTTTTTAGATGTTCCCGCCATTTCGGTGAACAACAGAACCCTGGTGCCCGCCCGTGCCATTGCAGAAGGATTAGGTGCAAAAGTAGGCTGGGAGGATGTTACAAAAACAGTTGTGATTACAGAATAGTAAGAAAATAGGAAGGGCTTGCGGTGTTGTGCCGCAGCCCTTTTTGTGTTACAAATGAAAAGAAACTTGCACTCACTTGTCAACTTGTGTTGTTTGGAAAAAGTGTGCAAGCTATGGCAACTTTTTTATGCTATAATAGAATTAGAGGAGGGAAGAAAAGCGACCGCAAAAGCGAACGGAACAGCGAGACCAAGAGTGACCGCAAGAGCGACCGTAAGAGCGACCCCTTTATAAAAACAAAATAAAAACAGAAAACAATACATAAAACAAAAAAAGAGAAAGAGTAAAAAGCACTCCTTCTCTCTTGATCTTTTTATTGCTTTGTAACAGTAAAATTGTTTTCCTGATAATCTACCACAATGGTATCACCTTCACCGATTGCCTGTTCCAACAGCTTTTCTGCAATCAGATCCTCCACCCCTGAGGTAATGGCACGTCTTAAGGGTCTTGCACCGTAGATGGGATCAAACCCGATGTCTGCCAGATGAGAAACTGCCTCATCAGTATATTCGGCTGTAATATTCTTCTTTGCCAGACGGGCAGACAATTGGGAGAGCATATTCCGTGCAATGGTTTGAATGGCTTCTTTGGACAGGGGTTGGAACACCACCGTGTCGTCAATTCGGTTCAAAAATTCAGGACGAAAGGCTTTTTTCAGCTCACTCATCACATCTGTTTTGATTGTCTGATAATCCCGTTCGCTGTCCTCACCGGAAGAGAATCCAAGTGCCTTTTTCTGTTCCGTAATGTGACGTGCACCGATGTTGGAGGTCATAATGATAATGGTGTTTTTAAAGTTTACCTTTCTGCCCTGAGAATCGGTGAGCATGCCGTCCTCCATGATCTGAAGCAGAATGTTAAACACATCAGGATGTGCCTTTTCGATTTCGTCAAACAAAATCACGGAATAGGGTTTGCGACGCACCTTGTCGGTTAACTGACCCCCTTCGTCATATCCCACATATCCTGGAGGGGAGCCTACCATACGGGAGACAGAATGTTTTTCCATGTATTCTGACATATCTACCCGAATCATGGCATCCTCATCCCCAAACAACACCTCTGCCAGAGCTTTGGACAGTTCCGTTTTTCCCACGCCTGTGGGGCCTAAAAAGAGGAAGGAGCCTGTGGGACGTTTGGGATCGGCTAATCCCACTCTGCCCCGTCGGATGGCTTTTGAAATGGCGGTTACCGCCTCATCCTGTCCTACGACACGCTTGTGCAGAGTTTCCTCTAACCGTAGTAATTTCTGAGATTCTTCCTCCTGCAGGCTATTCACGGGGATTCCCGTCCAATCGGACAAAATGGAAGCGATTTCTTCCTTGCCGATTTGCTTGTGGTTGGCGGCAGAGGTTTTCTCCCATTCTGCCTTTTTATCCTCCAACTCTGCTTTGAGAGAGGTTTCTTCATCACGGTATTTTGCTGCTTTTTCAAAATCCTGATGGGCAATGGCTTCTGCCTTTTCCTTGGACAGAGCCTCTAATTTTTCTTCCAGCTCTTTTAAGTCGGGAGGGGCGGTGAAGGTCTGGAGTCTCATACGGCTTGATGCTTCGTCAATCAGGTCAATTGCCTTATCGGGTAAAAATCGGTCAGCAATATAGCGGTGAGACAGCTCTGCGGCAGATTCCAAGGCTTCATCTGTAATGGTCACACCATGATGTGCCTCGTATTTGTCCCGCAGACCCTTCAAAATCAGAATCGTTTCCTCTACGGTGGGTTCTCCCACTGTAACAGGCTGGAAACGCCGTTCTAAAGCCGCATCCTTTTCAATGTGTTTTTTATATTCGTTTAAGGTTGTGGCACCTACTACCTGCATTTCGCCCCGTGCCAGAGCAGGTTTTAAAATGTTGGAGGCATCAATAGCCCCTTCTGCTCCTCCTGCACCGATGATGGTGTGCATTTCGTCAATGAAAATAATCACATTCTTTGCGGCAATGATTTCGTCAATGGCTTTTTTCAGCCGTTCTTCAAATTCACCGCGGTACTTGGCACCT
>JAZQHN010000059.1:0-2535 GCA_045540615.1 Clostridia bacterium | reverse complement strand
AATAACCACACCTGATGCAATATTTCCAAAATGACGGAACGCCATAGAAATAGGAGATGCCACTTCGCTGATGATATTCAGTGGTGTAATCACCACAACAGGCTCGGTAAAGGATTTTAAAAATCCTAAAAAGCCGCCATTTTTAATTTTTACAGTTTGAGTCAAAACAAAGCTGACCAAAGCAAACCCTAAGGTTGTACTTAAATCTGCTGTAGGAGGACGAAGTCCTACCAATGACAGCAAGCTTCCAAACATGGACATTCCGAACAAGGCACAAATATAAGTTACAAAAAAGCTTTGTTCTTTTCCCATGGTGTCTTTTACAAGCCCCGTCAGCATCAAATATAATTTTTCTGCTGCAAGCTGACGTTTTCCCGGATTTCTCACCTTCAAGTTACGAGTCAACCAAAGACTGAGAAGCGTAATCACCGCCATAGCCACCCACATATTCACTACCGTTTCGGTAATATGAATTCCAAAGGGTAATTGAAAAATAACTTTAGGACCTGTTACCGAAACATTCATAATTCACCCCTCCTTGCACGAAGCATAATTATCAAACGAGGGAACACAAGGGGAATTAAAGCACCAAAAGGATCAACAATATTTGTAGTCAGAACCCAATATGCCATCACTCCAATCAGAACAAACCGTAAAAGATACAAAAAAGAAAACCTTGCCTTGTTTTCAGGATGTTCCACTGCAAATCCCAATACAGCAAAATAAATCCATGCAGTCAGACAACCAACAACCGTTCCCGTCAAAACAGGAAGTACCGTTTTGCGCACAAACATCAGCACGATAAAAAGTACTCCGCCCAAACCAAAAATCCAGGCGCCCATTTTCAGCACTTCTTTTCTGATTTCTTCTGACATTCCTTCTTCTCCCTTCTCGTTAAAATTCCGTTAAGGATTTATTATAATATTATACCATTCCCTCTTAAAAATTGCAATACTTATTTTCTATTTTCTCTCATTTAATCAAAATTCATACTTTTCCTTTTGAAAAATAAAAATCCAAAAAGCCTTGACAAATTAGGAAATGTATGGTAAGATATTTTTGAGCACGTGGTGTGCTCAAAACGAAACGAGGTGATGAAATGGCATATTCAAGAGGAATTCGAATCCAAGACGAAATTACAGAAAAAATTCTGAGTACCGCGAAAGAAATTGCTCAAACAGAAGGAATGGAACAGCTTTCTGTAAAACGGATCTTAGCCGAAATGAAGGTCAGTAACCGAGTATTTTACAATCGCTTCTGTAATATTGAAGATGTCATTGAAATACTGTATGAACGAATGGTATTCTCTCTGCGAGACATCCTTGACCCTTCCCTATTAACAATAACCGAGTCTTACTATAAAACTTTGGTTGCTTTGGCAGTAAGAGTGGTTGAGTGTCTGTATCAGAATAATATTCATTTCCGAGTTCGTCTTTTATCCTATGAAGCTTCTAAGGACAGTAACCGCAATTGGTGGATTACTCAAATTCAAGCCATCCTTCGTGATGGTATTTCAAGAGGCTTGTTAAAGCCAATGGATGACTTATCAGCAGCACGTGGAATATGGTGCTTCTGCTTGGGATTTAATAAAGAAGCTCTGGGTCAAAATATTTCTGAAGAGGAAGCATTAATATCCTTCCACGCCTCTTTTTCAATTTTAATTGAAGGCATGAAACCGTAATTTTTTTACCCATTTGAGCACACGATGTGCTCAAAATAAAATTTCAGACAGAAAGGTGTGTGAGAAATGAGTTTTCGCATTATCGGAACAGGAAGTTATGTACCGGAAAACGTGATTACCAATGATGATTTAGCTCAATTTTTGGATACTTCAGACGAATGGATTATGCAACGCGTTGGGGTTCGCGAGCGTCACATTTCCACAGGAGAAACAGCAGCAGATATGGCGTGTGTCGCTGCAGAACGAGCATTGGAAAACTGCGGATTAACAGGGAAAGACATTGACCTAATCATCTGTGCTACCTGCAGCAGCGATTCTGCAAGTCCCGCGACAGCAGCTTTTGTTCAGGCTCATGTGAGTGCTCACGGTCCTGCATTTGATGTAAATTCTGCCTGTAGTGGATTTTTATTTGCATTGGAAACTGCAGCAGGATTCTTTGAACGAGGAACGGTGAAACGTGCCCTGGTATTGGGAGCAGAGCGTATCAGCCGTCTTCTCGATTGGTCCGACCGAAGTACCGCCGTTATTTTCGGTGATGGTGCAGGAGCAGTTGTCTTGGAGGCAGGCACCGGATATTTAGCATCAAAGTTAACCACCATAGGCGGTAATGAGGTGATAGACATTCCTGCTCACCACGGCAAATCTCCCTTTTTCAAAAGAGAGCTTCCCCCACCCTTTATTATGATGAAAGGACAGGAAACTTTTAAATTTGCCGTTAGTGCCATGACACGGGATGTGATGGATGTATTAAAAATGGCAGAGCTTGAACCCGATCAAGTTCGTTGGTTCATCCCCCATCAGGCAAACATGCGTATCATTCAGTTTGCATCAAAAAAGCTAAATGTTCCCATGGA
>JAZQHN010000058.1:0-4470 GCA_045540615.1 Clostridia bacterium | reverse complement strand
CCTTCCTTTTTCCTCGTCTGCCAGCGTGTCGATAAGTTTATCGACACGCTGATACCCCTCCATACGGAGGGGTATTTTTTGTTGGAGTGGGATATCTACGGTCTGAGCAGTTTGCCCATCCTATGGTTTTAGGGGACAGGGAAAAATGGTTCAGAATGGACAAACTGAGCAAAGGTACAGCTTTTGGGTACCCGAAGGCGTATGTGGATACGCCGAGAGGCGATGTTTGTTCATAGCAAAAAAGAGTTTAATTTGAAAAAACGGTTTCAGTTTTTTCTTCCTTGATATGAAATCCATGAAAATAAACTATTGATAAAAATTCTTGTCTGTATGATTTTCTTTTCTTTTTTGCGGTCTGAGCAGTTTGCCCATCCCCTACTATTTTAGCATTCGTTCCATGTGTGATAAATCATAAAAACCGCACAGATGGGCAATTTCCGTTTTGGAAAGAGTGCCTTGTTCTATCATTTCCGATGCCTGTTTTTTACGATAACGGTTAAGATAGTGGATGGGAGAACAACCGCAGATGTTCTGAAAACTGCGGAGAAAGGTGGAACGGGACAGAAAGGTTTGTTTACAGAGAAAATCAATCGTGATTTTTTCGCCATAGTATTGATGAATCAATTCCAACGCATGAAGAATTTCGTTTTCGTGACCCGACTTTTTTTCTTTGGTATGTAATTGACGAAAAAGCAAAAAAGAGAGCCAGTATAGAATTTTCCATGCAGTGTGATATTTTAGTGGATTCAGGTTTTGATCTGTAAATTTTCCGTCCTCAATAAATGTCAAATCAGATTTGAGCTGAAGTAATTCGTTTTGGGACAGATGCAAAAATTTTGTTCTCGAAAAATTACTGCGCAGGAAGGGTTCAATTTCAGTTAACTGTAAAAAACCGTCTACCATTATAGCCTCTTTTTTATTGTCGGTAATAAATTTTCTGCGAAATAAAATGTGATAGACATCCAGGTTTTCTGTATTATAATACGAGTGGACTATTTTTGGAGGAATGACAAACACATCGCCTGTTTTCACACGAAAGCTGGCGTTTTCTATTTGGTGAATTCCTGTACCTTTCCATACAATATTGATTTCATACAAATCGTGGTGATGGGGTTCAATTTTATAATCAGTATAAAGAAAGGCGCGAAGTAATTGGTTTTCTTGCAAAAAGTCTTCCGGACAGTTAAATCTACTTTCCATAATTTCACCTCTTTGAAACGATATTACATGTTTTTTGCATTTTTTTACTATTATTATATCATTTTTTGTGCTATAATGCAAGTGAAAATGAAAAGCGAGGTGTAATTATGGATCGAATCAAACGATTACGCGAAAAAGCCATTGGAGAGAATTTTTATCCCGATAAATTTTTCTATCATTTTTATCAACATTATACGAAGCATCCAAATGATGGACGGGAAGAACGTTATACCAATGCTTATCAGTTTGCCTTTTCCGAGTTGGAGCCTGTTATTGGAGAAGATGAATTAATTGTAGGAAGCTATGACAAGCATTTTTCTTCTGCTCAAAAAGAAGAGTGGGAACAGGATTGTCTCCCGAAGGCAAGAGAATTATTTTATAAAACCAGAGTAGGTCAGGATTCTCATATGTGTATTGATTATGAGCTTATTTTGTCTTGCGGTCTGGAGGGGATTCTTCGAAAAATTGATGATTATCTGATTGATTGCAATGAGGAACAGGAAAAATTTTACCGTTCCTGTCAGGCATGTCTGCATACCGTAATTGATTTCTCGGAGCGATATTCCTTGGCAGCTGCTGCACTTTCAAAACATACACCAGATGAAAAACGCCAAAAAGAGCTTGAAAAAATTTCTGAAATTTGCAAAAAGGTTCCTATGTATCCAGCAGAAAGCTTTTATGAAGCATTGCAGTCGGTTCATTTTATCACCTTTTGTTTATCTATGGATCCTTTTCGTCTTTGCCCTCAGCAGTTTCAGTTGGGACGTATTGACCGGTATTTGCTCCCTTATTATGAGAAAGATATAAAAGAGGGAAGATTAACCCGTGAACAGGCACAACTTCTTTTGGATTGTCTTGGAATTCAAATTAATATGCGTGTGGCAAAAGGCTTATCCAGCGGTTACATGGTAGGCGGTCGAAATGAAAAGAATGAAATTGTGCAAAATGAGTTAACCGAAATGGGGATGCAGGTGATTGATGACATTAAACTGGTGTATCCTGCGGTGGGGCTTTGCTATACTGAAGGAATGGAGGATCGGTATTTAGAAAAAGCTTGTGAGATTCTGTCCCACGGCCGTTCACATCCTGCTATTTTCAATGATGATGTCATAACCCGCGGATTGCAGTATTACGGTGTACCGAAGGCGGAAGCTCATCACTATATTCATAGTACCTGCGTGGAAATCACACCCTGTTGTTCTTCTAATGTCTGGGTGGCAAGTCCCTATGTAAATATGGCACAGATTCTTTTGGATGTACTGGATCAAGAATATGAAAGCTTTGATGCATTGTTTTCTGCTTGTTTGAATCGTTTGGATACCATTATTAAACAAAATGCGGAAGAATTGGAAACCTATCGTGGTTACCGTGCAGAGCATGGTATGAATCCTTTGCTTTCCTGTTTTGTGAATGATTGCTTGAAGCGTGGAAAGGACATGGATCGAGGCGGTGCAAAATATCAGTGGGTAATGCCCAGCTTTGTAGGGATTGCCAATTTGGTGGATTCTCTTTATGCCATCAAACGGACGGTGTATGACAAAAAAGAATATTCTCTTGCAGAATTGAAGAAGATTCTTGATTGTAATTTTGAAGGTCAGGAATTGGAACGGCAGCGCCTGCTGATGACTATTGAAAAATACGGGAATGACATAGATGAGGTTGACCGCTATTTCGGAATGATTACCGAGCATATTGCATCCGAGTGCGAACAATACAATTTACTCCATGAAAACGGAAATTTAATCCCCAGTGCTTTTTGCTATACGAGACATGAATGGTTTGGAAGAGAAACAGGAGCCACTCCTGACGGAAGACAGGCAGGCTTTCCTTTAGGAGACGGTTCGGGACCTTGTCAGGGGCGGGAATGGAACGGTCCTACAGCCTCTATACTTTCTTCTACCAAATGGTCCCATGAAAAATTCATTGGCGGAATTGCAGTGAATATGAAATTTTCTAAGGAATCTTTGGGACAAAATTCCGTACAAACTATGATGCAGTTGGTGAAAACCTATATGGGACGGGGCGGTTTTGAGATGCAGATTAATGTGATTGATAAAGAAACCCTGAAAAAAGCACAGATATCTCCCGAAGAGTACCGTGATTTGGTAGTGAGAATCGGGGGATATAGCGATTATTTCGTTCGTCTCAGTCCTCAGATGCAGGAGGAAGTCATCCTAAGAACCGCTCATAAAATATAATGATAATCCCCTCTTTCGGATTCGGAAGAGGGGACTTTTTTATATAACGATAAATCATCTGTCTACCCTCGTCGTAGAGAGTTTGTTCAAAGATACTGATTGGAATTTATTGAATACTATCAATATTAAGACTGTATCCCATAACTTCGCCAACAGATGTGATTTTTCCTTTTAATGTAATAATATCTCCTTTTTTCAGTTCAGCAACTCTTGTTTTTTGCTCTTCCGATTTGATGTAGCATTGAACACCGGTAAGACAAAAATCATTGTTGGCAGGATATAGAGAAATATAAGAACCATCGCTGTCAATGTTAGAGAGTTTTCCGGTGATTTCCACATATTGATCACTATATTTATTTTCTGCATTCATTGCATTATCTTCTAAATCTGTTACCAGTTCCGAAACATCGTAGCTGATGTATTCAATTTGCTCTGGTTGTTTTGATTCTGTTTGAGTCGGTACGGAATCTTTGTCATTTCCTGTTCCTGCAATCACTCCTACAAGGATAATAACAGCGAAAGCGATAAACCAACCTCTCTTATAAAGTGGCTTTTTCATTTTTCCGCCACAATGAGGACAGACTTTTGCATTTTTTGCGATTTCTTTTTCACACGTAGTACACAATTTTAGTTTCTTTTCATTTGACATAAGAGAATTCCTCCTAAATAATATAAGATAATTGTATTATACCACAACTAAAAGTTGTTGTCAATAACTAATAATAAGATTTTTATATTACTCCTAAAAGTTGTTAAAATAATAAGGGGTGATAAAAATGATAAAAAATCTCAAAAAATTAAGAAATGAAAAGGGAATCAGCCAGCAACAACTGGCGGATGTTATTTTAGTCAGTCAACAGTCGGTTAATAAATATGAAAATCATGATGTGGAGCCGGATATTCATATATTGATTAAAATTGCCGATTATTTTGATGTTTCTCTAGATTATCTGGTAGGAAGAACGGAAATAAAAGAAATGGTAACAAAACCGAAAATGTCTGATTTGAGCGATATTGAATCTAACTTAATTCAAAAATTTCGCATTCTGAAGAATAAGCAAAAAGAATGTGT
>JAZQHN010000057.1:0-2379 GCA_045540615.1 Clostridia bacterium | reverse complement strand
CTCGTTTTCTCGCTTTCAATTTTCATTTTTTTTTTTGTTTTTTGATTGAAAAAGCAAGAAAAAGACGATTTTGAAAGAAAAACCGCAAAAACAAAAGCATTTCTCGGATACTTTTATTTTTTTAAATGAAAAAGAGGGGAAATCTCCCCTCTTTTTACTGTTCATTCATGAAAATCGGAATTTTATTACTTAACGTGAGAGGCGACATTTGTGTGTCCCATAAAAACAATTTCAGATAAGCCGGTATTCCCATCATTCCGTTCAAGTCAAAATTTATTGTATTTTCTGCATGATCAGCCGAATCTAAGGTGATATCTGTTCCCTTTACCGCAAGCAATATATCCTCTTCATTGTAAATTCCGATGTAAGAAATACCATTGATATTTTTTCCTGCAACAATCTGATTAGGTACCGTTAAAATTCCATCAGATACCGTAGGTAGCTCTGTTAAATTTGTTCTTATGCTGTCTGTAAACCGGGCAACCACATTCGCTGATTCGGTGATAACAAAGCTATAATATTCTTCTTGAGAAAGAAACTGCCCCTCTTCATCGTACCAACCTGTAAATTCTGCATCAAAACTTGGAATTGCAGTGAGTGTTACAAGCTCTCCCTTGGTCGCCTGGTCAACACCGATTCCCGTACCATCCCCTTCTGTAGTTACTGTTACCGAAAGGGTTACCAACTCTTCTCCCGATAATTCCTCCGTATAGGAAATTTTTTCTTCGGAATTTTTGGTTAATTCATAACTTTCTGCATGATTCCCTTGTCCTTGAGGAACATTTCCTGTCAACACATCGTCCGTTTTCACAGGAATATCATTATAATTTATTTTTCTGATTTCCTCAAATTCCTCATATTCGGTAACGGAATAATTCACCGTGCCTTCGTCATAAGCGCTGATTTGGATGGTATAATCCTCCGCATCTCCTTCCAGATAAACCTCTGCCGATTCACCAATCAGCACAACGGGAAGCTGAGCAATCTTAACATCGTTATTTATAATACTGACCACCTGTTCTCCCTCTTCATTATAAATATTCACATCCACAGGGCAGGCAACCATCAATTTATTATAGGTTCCGGAATCATAAATATCCTTTACATCATCATAAGCATACAGCCAGGAAATATAATATTCCGGATTGTGAGCAGTGGCAATGGTACCAATACTTCCGATAATAGATATCAAATCTGCTATCATAGCTTTGTTCTCTGATAAGAAGGAATAAAATCCGTCCTGAATTCCGTTCATATACATCATAATCCCAATGGGATATAACATATCCCAACAAAAGCTGTCCGGAATCGATATCCCATATCGTGATAAATCGGTAGTCAGTTTAAAACATTGATTTCTTGCATAATCTTGAGCACGGCGATACTTTTCGTTACCATTATACTTCGAATCGCAATATTTTTCCAAATCGTCATGACACATAATTCCTTCCACGATATCCATAATGGCATCCTGGTAGGTAGTCACATAACCTGTTTGGCTTTTTGCCATCTTAATCAACGCTTTTATCGCAGTTTCTCCTGCTTCTGTCTGATTTGTACCGACACTGTACTCCTGATTTGTCAAATTTTTAAAATAATTTTCCACCGTTTTATCTCTGTTGGCATGATAATATCTCTTATAAGCACTTCTTCCTGCAGGTGCAACAGGATTATTTATGTTTTTCACCATCAAGGTTTTTCCATATCTGCCAAAGCCCCAATCTGACATTACCACCTTGGGAACTACATCATACGGCAGAACAATATTATAAATATTATCATGCATAGAATTATGGGCATCCACATCTGCTACCCGAACCGCACTGGGAACAGCAAACAAATAAGCATACAGATTATCCCTGTTTATCAATTGATTTTCATTGATTTTTCCTGCCACAATGTTAGCAATTGCCGCCCCTCTAGAAAATCCCGTAATCCATATCTTGGTATTGGACGGGTCGATATTATGATAGGAAAGATACTCTTCCAAGTGAGAATATATATCATTGGCAGGAGTGCCAAAACCTGTGTGAATCGCACCGGAGCCAACATGGAAATTACTCCGCCATTCACCCCCATATCCGCCACCGCGGACAACCACCGCAACCAAGGTACTGCCGTCATACAAAGGCTTGCTTGCGATGGTATATGCCGCCTCGTCATCCGTGTCCGCAGAGGGTTTGTCATAATTGATGGACAACATCTCTTCTAACGAAAACCCAAGCTGTTCATATACGTTTCGAATATTCGCGGTTCGTTCTCCTTCCGTTTTTGCTCCGTGAGGCGTAAAAGCAGACAATTCCAGTCCAAGGGTTGCTCTCGCAAGCTCATGATTGTAAACATAACCGTTGTGTTCCACAAAAAACTCATCCGTATAGG
>JAZQHN010000056.1:0-15327 GCA_045540615.1 Clostridia bacterium | reverse complement strand
TCTTTTTCCTCGTCTGCCAGCGTGTCGATAAGTTTATCGACACGCTGAGGCTTTCCCCATTTGTGGGAAAGCCTCTTTTACTGTTTTTATTATTGAATCAGAAAACTCTTTAATTCATTTACATCATTTACTAACCACTTGGCACCTGCCTCTTCTAGCTCTGCCCGGCTTCCATAGCCGAACAAAACACCGACGCAATCCAATCCGCACTTTCTTGCTCCGATGACATCATGCTTTCTATCTCCAACCATAAGAGCCTTAGGGTCATTACATTCCTTCAATGCATGGGAAATGACCTCTGCCTTATCCGTTCTTTTTCCGTCCAGGAAGCTGCCTGAAACAAAATAAAAATATTGGTCAATCTGAAAATGCTTTAGGATTTTCTTTGCAAAAATTTCAGGCTTTGAGGTGGCAAGAACGATTTGATTCCCCTGCTCGTATAACTGTTCCAATAAAGAATCGATCCCTTCATACAATTTATTTTCAAAAATCCCCTGTTCTGCATAATATTCCCGATAATAATCCACCGCAAGCATAGCTGCCAATGTGGAAAATCCGTAAAACTTTTCAAAGGATTCCGAAAGAGGCGGCCCGATAAAACGGTATAATTTTTCTCTGTCCGTTTCCGTGATTCCGAATTTTTTCAAAGCATACATCACTGAATTTGTAATTCCCATTCCGGGATCTGTTAATGTACCGTCTAAATCAAATAAAATACAAGATGCTGTCATTTTCATTCCTCCTTACATTTATTATACAGGATTTTATTTATAAATACAAGGTTTTTATTGACGAAATTAAAAATAAATGTTACAATAAAGAAAATAATAAAAAAGGAGATTTTCTCATGAATGAACATAAATTACAATTTTCAAAACCTGCCGATTGTTTTGAAGAAGCATTTCCTTTGGGAAACGGAAATATCGGTGCAGTTGTATACGGAAAAACAGATACGGAACGCATATCGTTAAATGAAAACACTCTATGGACAGGATTGCCCGGTCAAAACCCTGTTCCGGAATCCGCAAAAGAAGCATTCCGCACTGCCCGCACTTTAATATTGGAAGGAAACTATAAGGAAGCCCAGGAAATCATAGAAAACCAATTTACCGGAAGCTGGACACAACTTTACCTTCCTTTCGGGAATTTATATTTGGAATTTGGGCATACCAACCCCCAACAATACCACAGAGAGCTGAATTTAAAAACAGCCACCTCTACCGTAACTTACAAGCAGGAGGAAATTACATATCAAAGAGACTGTTTTGTTTCTGCTCCCGACAATTTACTGGTTATGACCCTAACAGCAAGCCGGGAACATGCCTTGTCCTTTTCTGTACGTCTTGATCCAAAGCTGATGATTTCTGAGCAAAAAACAGAAAATGACAGGCTCATAGTTCAAGGATATTGTCCGGGATTCGGAAGTATTTACTTGAATCCGGAACAGGGAATTTCTTATGAGCAAAAAGGAATTTCTTACGCTTGCGGGATTCGTATTATCTCAGAAAATGTAACGGTAACCGAAGAGGAAATTACCGTAAAGGATGCGACAAAGGCAGTTCTCCTTTTCACCATTTCCACCAATTATAATCGGGAAACAGGCAATCTTGATGCCGAATATCTTCAGTCGGTATTACAAGCATTAAATCTGCCCGCTGATCACCTTTATCAGCGCCATTTGGAAGATTATCAGGCTTTGTATCTTCGTACTGAATTAAATCTGTCTTCAGAAATTGATGAACGGGATACCATAACGCGGTTAGAAACCTTTTCGGGAGAACCGGGAATGCACGAATTACTGTTTCACTTCGGACGTTATCTGACCATTGCTTCTTCACGGGCAGGAAGCGTTGCTACCAATCTCCAGGGAATCTGGAATGAGCACATGCTTCCCCCTTGGAGCTCTAACTATACTGTTAATATCAATACAGAAATGAATTACTGGTGTACCTACCCCACCCATCTGGAGGAATTCTTTGAACCCTTTGAAATATTAGCACAAAATGTAATGAAACAGGGAGCTTTTACAGCAAAAGAATATTACGGTGCCCCCGGGTTTGTCAGTCATCACAATCTGGATTTATGGTGTCATACCAATCCGGTAGGAAATCACAAAAAAGGCTGTGCCGTATTTGCGTTTTGGAATCTCTCCTCCGGTTGGATTGGTTGTATGCTGTATGAAGCTTGGTTGTACCACCAAAACGAAGAAAAACTGAAAAATTTGGTTTATCCTTACTTGAAAGGTGCCTCCCGTTTTTATTTGAGCATCATGACAGAGGATGAAAACAATGAACTGATTTTAGCTCCTTCCTCCTCTCCTGAAAATCGGTTTTATATTGGAGAAGATTTGCTAGCGGTTTCCAAATGGGCAACCATGAGCATTAGTATTTTACAGGATTTATTTACCGCATCCTTGGAATGCTGTAAACGGGTTGGTGACAATGAATTTGCATCAGAATTATCCCTTGTATTAGAAAAAATGAAAAAACCCATGATTGGCTCTGACGGAAGACTGATGGAATGGGATCAGGAATTTACAGAGCAAGACCCTCATCATCGACATGTTTCTCATTTATACGGACTTTACCCCGGTCACTCTATTACAAAAGAAACCTCTCCCGAACTGGTTGATGCAGTAAAACAGTCTTTGATTACAAGAGGAGATGAAGGAACAGGTTGGAGTCTTGCATGGAAAGTAAATCTTTGGGCATGCTTGGGTGATGCAGAACATGCATTAAAAATTTTAAATATGCAGTTTCATTTATGCACTCCCGGAAACCAAACAGTAATGACCGGAGGCGGAAGCTACCCCAATTTACTCGGTGCTCATCCACCTTTTCAGATTGACAGCAATTTTGGTGTAACCGCGGGAATTGCCAATATGCTGTTACAAAGCCGAAAGGATAAAATTCTGTTATTCCCCGCCAAACCTCATTGTTGGGAAACAGGCAGTGCAAAAGGATTGCTGGCCTACGGAGGAATTACTGTTGACCTGACCTGGAATCAAAATCGCAAAACTGCTACCCTGACCGCCAAGAACAAAACAGAGGTCTGCATTTCCTTTAACGGAACCGAGCAGAATTACACATTGCAAAAAGACACCCCCTGCTTGATTGAGCTAAGCTAAAAATAGGAAAGCCGACAGGATGAATTTTCCTGTCGGCTTTATTTCTAATTAATAACAATATTCGTTTCTTACTGAACCGTAATGGTAACAGTCTGAGTTGCTTCTTCCCAACCTACCTGACAGCCAAAGCTTTCGGAGATTGCACGAACGGGAACCAAGGTTCTGTCGTTCACTACCTGAGCAGGTACATCCAATACAAATTCTGTATCATTTTTGTACAGCTTGTCAGAGCCGATAGTCAGCTTAATGGTGATGTCACCCTTGGTAGAAGTAACAGTCTGAGTTGCTTCTTCCCATTCTACAGTTGCACCCAATGCTTCGAAGATAGCACGAAGAGGTACCAAGGTTCTGTCATTTTTTACCTGTGCGGGAACATCCAAAGTAACAACCTGGTCTCCCTTGTACAGCTTATCAGAACCAATCACCAGAGTGATTACGTTTGCAGCAGGAGCTGCACCTTCTTCTTCAAAATCAGTATCCTTTTCGGTTACTTCATAACGGCCGATTTTCTTGTAATCTACAATTTCAAAATCAGGCAATTGCTTTAAGATGGAACCGTCAGCAACCAAGGAGAAATCCTGGTTCTTATAATCGGTAAAGCCTTTGGTGTTACCAATCATAATATTATTTTCTACGGTACCGTAGGTGGTTACATTCTGATCCAGAACCATATCGGGAGTCTGATAGGTTACATTGTTCTTAATGATGTTATGCTTGGGAATTGCAGGTTCATCATCTAAAATACCAACCAGCTCAGGATATTTTTCTGCCCAGATTCCACTCTGATAAGGCATTGCTTTCAGATTGTTCATAATCTGGCTGCCTTCACCGCACTGCATCCAGGTCAGTCCGCGAGCATCAAAACGGAATGCATCGTCAGATTCCAAAATCAGGTTGTTGGTAAATTCGTTATACCGTCCGCCGCCAAACAGTGCGATGGAGGAAACCTTGTAGAAGATGTTACCGTTTACCTTAGTGTAGGAATGCATATCGTCCAAATAAACTGCCTGCATTCTCATACCTGTCTTGGTACCGATCATCTTCATATCATGGAAATAGTTGTATCTGATTTCACAACCACGGGTGGTCCAGTCACGACCGGTGTAGATTGCACCGGAGTCAGCAGTATCAGTACAAACTCTGTAAATATCATTGTATTCCATAATCAGATCATTACCCTGATACTGGATTGCAAAGTGAGGTGCATCGTTGATTTCATTGTAATCTGCTTTGTTTCCTGTGGTTCTCAAAGTGATACCTGCAGTATAGGTAGTCTTAATCTTAGAGAACCGTTCAATATGGTTGTTGGTTGCAAAACAGTTACCGGGAATCAAGTCTTTTCTGCTACCTGCGGTGATGAGGATACCGCCTGCACCCATATCATGGATGTAAGAATTTTTTACACCGGAATTTGCAGTTTTTGCATTGTCTGTTTCAGACTGAGTAATGGTAACACCGTTATCGCTGATGCTGGACAGCTCACAGCTGTCAACCACAAAGTTCTTTACATCAGTTGCAACGATACCTTCACCGATACCCTTTTCAAAGTGAATGTTCTTAATCAGAACATTTTCAACATTGGTTGCATTGATAAAGGGTTTATCAAAGGTGATAAATTCAACCTTTTCCATGGTTTCGGAAGGATATACATACAGTACGCCTTCTTCACGGTCTAAGTACCATTCACCGGGAGCATCCAATTCTTCCAGCAGGTTGTAGTAATAGTAACGGCGTTCTGCTACGATACCGTAATGGTCAATCCAAGCAGTAGACAACGTTCCTTTTGCTGCATCAAATTCTCTTACGGGAAGATGATTTTCAGCCCAGTCATGCATAAAGTAACCGAATACCCAAACATCATTTGCATCGGTCCATTTTTTCATTCTGCCCTTAGTAGCCGCATCCACCTTGATGGTCCAACCTTCATCAGTATTTGCAGCACCTGCAGCGACAACCTCTCCGGTTTCTACATATTCCCCATTGGGATAACGGGAAATGGTCTGCATTTCATCATTGATATACAATGCTGCAGGATAGCCCTTATCCTTGCTGACACCCATACCGATACATTTGAGTGTACCGTATTCGGTGATGCCCAGAGCCTTTAAGTCAATCATTTTCACATTGGCTGAAGCCTTTTGGTCAATAATGAGAGCCTTCTTTTCAGCGCTGATTGCTTTGAAATCAGCAACGTTCAGCACATTTGCTGCGTTGAGGATAACCTCTTCATCTTTGTAAGCACGGTATGTAGTATTGCTGTCCTCAGCTGTCAGTTCCAACGTAGAGGTTACGGGATACTGTCCGCCGCGGATGTTAATAATGACTTGTCCGTCAATCTTTCTTGCAGCATTTTTTGCTGCTTCCAATGTTGCGAAGGGTGCGGAGATGGATCCGCTGTTGGTGTCGTTACCGTCCAATGCAACATAGAGCTGAGTAGCACCTTCTGCCCCTGCGGTCATACCGAACCCGCACAGCAGAGAAGCAACCAATGACAGCACTAAGGCAATGGAAATTACTTTCTTGCTTTTCATAGTTCTTTTCTCCTTTTAAAGATATATTTTTGCATAAAATGCTTTTCTATTATACCATAATTTTTAAAAAAAGTAAATAGAAAAATAAAAATTTTTTCACAGAAAAGAAATCGCACCAGTCCATATTCATTTTTACCGCTTTTTTCAGACAATGATACTACTTTTTTAATTGACTGATTTTTTCAATGCAATTCGAACACAGTATTTTATCTTCATAATCAATCAAATCTTGGTTATTTTTGCAAAAAATACAGGATGGATACGCCTTCTTAATGATTAAACTGTCTTTTTCCAACCGCATATCCAGCTCATCTCCGTTTGAAAGATTCATTTTCCGTCTGTAGGATATCGGAATGACAAACCGTCCCAAAGAATCAATTTCGTTTTTCATCGTACTCTTTCCTTTCAAATAAAAAATGTGTGGCAATCAACGAAAGCCACACATGAAAAATGCACGTCTTTCGTTATTGTCACACAACTCAAATATTTCACCATTACACGCAATGAAATAAAACGTACATTTTTACCAAATGATAAAAATTACGTATAATGGTTAAAATTATAGAATTGTGTGACACCTTTATTATATCACATTTGTTTTTATTTGTAAATAAAAAAATGTCCTGTAAATGGAAAAATTTTACAGGACATCTATATTCTTATGAGTCTGTGTTTTGTAACGCTCGATTGAACTTCTCTTTTTGCACCTCGGTAGGAGCGTAATTTTTCACGGTAGTGCAGGGAATGGTAGGTGCAGTGCCGTCAGAATACCAGAAGGGAGACAGGGTGTCGTTTTCATATTTCGCCCGATCCTCTTCTTTTCTGAAATCGGGAATGTCGTAAGGAACACCGCCTTCTAACAAGCTTCTGTGGGACAAAATGGCAACAGATGCCAATCGGGTGGCAAAATACACATCCATTTCAGGGGGCGTGTTGGTTCTGACACATTCCAAAAACTTTCTTGCCACACAAAAATCTCCGCCGCCGTGCCCTGCCTGTTTGATGAGCTCTGCATCCTTATCCTTCCACTGTGCCTGATAGAAATTGTGCTGTTCCCGTCCCTCTGGCACTTCCCAGGAGTTAAAGTTCAGATTAATAAAGCTGTCCGTTCCTTTTATATTTTCCACCTGACCCCGTTCTCCGCAGATCCGATAGAAGTTCCCTTCTGCACCGAATGTGGCACAGCCTGTTACACGGAACACCGATTGGTCATCATTAAGACAGGTAATAATTGCCGCTTTTTCTGCGACCTGACTGACTCTTGCACAATCGGTAGGAACAGGGGCAACCACAGGCATTGCTGTTACTCTTACGGGAAGAGAGCCTGTTGCATACATCAAAGGTGCCAGAGAATGGGTAATATAATAGGTACGGGGCAGATAATTTCTCCAATGCTTTTCCCCGTCAAACAAATCACGCACACTCTTTTCGTTATAAAGGTCCCACGGGTGATTGTACTCCCCTTCGGCATATAGCAGTTTCCCCAATTCACCCCTTTGGTAAATTTGCTTCATTTCCTGATTAAAGAGCATATAGGGATAGTTTTCCGCCAGCATGAAAAACGCCTTACTCTTTTCTGCAGCTCTGACCAGTGCTACCCCTTCTGCCATGGTACTGTTGGAGGTACATTCGCAAAACACATGGATATTTTTTTCCAAGCACCGAATGGCATACTTGGTATGCTCGTGAAAATAATTGGCAATGATGATCCCATCCATGGGGTATTCAATCAACTCATCAAAATTGTCAAAACAAACCACATCTTTTCCCAATTGTTCAGAAAAAGCTTTCACTTTTTTGGGGTTATGATCGCAGATTGCAACGATGTCAGCATTGTTTGCCAAAAAGTTTTTGATATAATGACCGCCCCTGCCAAGACCAAATATACCGATTTTTACTTGCTTCATTTTTTTGCTTCCTCTCCTTGATGAAATGCAGCCTTGACATAGCCTGAATCTGAATCCATTTCCACTCTCCACTTTTCCTTCATGGCTTCGTACACCTCATCTCCAATTTCCGGAGTTCCTGTAGACATAGTGGGAAGAAGCATATCTCCGGCAACTTCGGGGTCGGTGCAGGCAGTATCATTACGATATTGTTCCCGTTCCTCCCGATTTCTCAGATTGGGAATTTCCACGGGGATTCCTCCCTTAAGAATGGAACGGTATGCAAACATACCGGGTAAAAACATATCCATTGCTTCATAAACATCGATAATATCCGCATCGGGATTCCCTAAAATCTTTTCTGCAAAATGATACATACAGTAAAAATCCGAACCACCGTGACCAAAGCCTTTCATTTGGTCATCCTTGTCGCGCTTGGGAATGTAATTACACAAGGTATCCTTCGCATAATCCCCTTCTTGCTCATCTGCGTTGACAAAAATTCTCAAATAGGCATCATTTTGTTCATCCTCACGGGAAGATTCCATTCTGCCTTTGGAGCCGTAAACGGAATACCATACAGAATCTTGATAGAGACCGCCGTGGATGCTTTTTAAGATACCGCCATTTTCCAGAGTGACCATTTCAATTCCGAATGCTCCGCCTTTCTTTCCTACACTCAGACTGCGTGCATTTTTTGTTCCTTCAAAGCCGGTGACGGAAACGGGACGAAGTCCGGTAATATGAATTAAAGGACCGAGGGAATGGGTGCAGTAAAAGGTGGAGTACATATTGTTCCGCCAATGATTTTTGTCACCGTAGGAGATGCTGTGCCAGATGGGCTGGCAATTATGGATATATTCCCCTTCTCCGTATTCAAATTCTCCGATTTTTCCTGCTTGATACAACTTTTTCATTTCATAAGGAGCAGGCATATAACAATAATTTTCCCCATAAGCATAAATTTTTCCTGTTTCTTCTACCGTTTCAATCAGCTCCACCGCTTCCTTCATGGTCTGTACAGGCAGCACTTCAGAAAAAACGTGCTTTCCTGCCTTCATTGCCTTGATGGCAAAGGGGGCATGTTCGTTGGCGTAATTTGCCAACACAACCGCATCCATATCGTGTTGAATAAAGGAATCGAAGTCGGTATAGTAAGTAACGGAATCATCGTTAATCAATTCCTTTTGCTTCATAAGACCTTCTTCCCATTTGTCACAGATTGCAACCACCTGTGCATTGTCTGCAACCTCACAGTACCGAATCATGCTGGTACCGCGATACACTCCCAAAACACCAATTCTTACTTTTTTCATTGTAACAACTTCCTTTCCTTATGGTAATAAAATCAATGCCATAATTCCAATAAATGATAACACCACTGCCCCGATTTCCTTCTTTTTCGGTTTATTGGGGGTAAAACAGCTGATAATGGTAGAACCAATCATCACACCCCCCGTTACAAAGGGATACTGTGCGGATGCAGGCAAAAAGCCAAGGGCAATTAATAATAACAAATTTGCCACACGATTTAAAACACCATGACCAAACATAGAAAAAACCGCCATTTTATTCAGCGTTTTCTTTTCTGAACGGTAAAACCATAGCATGACCAAAGAAATGAAAATGGAAGCAATGGCTGTCAGAACAGAATACCCTGCCGCAGAGGTTTTCGAAAAAGGTGCCGCCTGAAAAATCTTAGAAAGAACACCCGACATACCGTTCAGCACAAAAATACCGATATAATAAATGGTGCCCGATTTTTTCTCACCCTTTTCCACTGTCAGAAACAGAGCAACGGTAATAATCACAAAGCAAACACATTTTCCCAAAGTCAATGCTTCATGGTGAAATAAAATTCCCGAAACAAAGGGAAGTGCCATTCCCCCCAACATGGAAAAAAGAGAATAGAGGGAAAGGTTGATTTTTCCGAATGCTTTCAGACTGCAAAAAGTAAAGAGAATTCCGTTCAATGCAGACAGTACCGCCATAAACAGGGAAAAATGGGTATATTCCCAATGAAATCCATTGATCAGGAACAACATAATCAATCCTGAAATTCCACCTCCGGCAGAAAAGACAAACACTGCTTTTGCACCGTTGCCATAAGATTTTTCAAACAGTTGACTAAAGAAAAACTGCACGCTGAACATGGCAACGGCAAGAGTTATCATACCGTAATATATCATACTATCACCTCGTATGCATGTATTATACCAAAGAAAACTCCAAAAGAAAATAGAAATTTTCTATCTTTTCATGTAAATTTTCTACTTTCCTCTTGAGAAAGGGAAAAAACTATGATAGAATAAAAGAAAAAGGAGTTGATTTTATGAAACGGCAAACCAATATCTGTAAATTCGTGACCAATTCCAGCGAATCGAAAATGGTAACCACCAATTTTGTTTATGAAACAAATAACCGTTCCGAACAAAAACAACTTCCCGACCATGTGATTTATTTGGTCGCAGGGGGAACAGGACAGCTATGTACCGATTTATTTCAAAAAGAATTGCAAACGGGCACCATTTTCTTTACCTTCTCGGGAATTCCCTTTCAAATAAAGGGAGATAAATCTTTACACTATCTGTATATCAGCTTTCAGGGACAGCGTTCGCAAGAACTGTTTGACCGATTTCGGATTTCTCCCGGTTATTGTGTGTTTCAAGGAAATGAAGGGCTTCTCTCCTTTTGGCAAAATGCTTTGGGAAAGGCAAATGAAACCAATTTGGATTTAATCAGCGAAAGTGTACTGTTGTATACTTTTTCTCAACTAACCCCTCCCGAAGAACAAAATGATCAGAATCTAATCAGTAACATCCTTTCTTATGTGGAACAAAACTTTACCGACCCTGCTCTGACCCTTGCTTCTACGGCAGAGGAATTACGGTATCATTCCAAATATATTTCCAGGGCATTTAAAAAGCATGTAGGCATTTCCTTTTCGGAATATGTGAAAAACACCAGAATTCAGCACGCAGTCTTTTTAATGGAACAGGGGGTAACGTCAGTGAAAAACGTTGCATTGCTTTGCGGGTTTCGTGATCCTTTTTATTTTTCCAATGTATTCCGTCAGGTAATTGGAATGCCTCCCAGCGAATACTTAAACCGAGAACGGTAAATCAGAATTTTCAGGAATAATCCACCCCCCTTTCCCATAATGTGGTACGGGTGATGATTATGAAACGAGCAAGCTTATTTGTGATAAACGGAACTGTGTCTGCCGTAACCTCCTTTTTAATGAGCGGTATTGGCGTATGGTTCAGCTTATATCTGACAAAAACAATCGGAACTGCCCTGATGGGTCAGTATCAACTTCTGCTGTCCGTTTATTCTTTCGGAATCACCCTTGCTTCTTCCGGAGCAAGCTTTGCAACTATGCGGTTGATTTCGGAAAATCCCGGCTCCGGTCATTCCTTTCTGTTGAAAAAATGTTTCTTCTATTCCTGCTTCTTTGGATTTGGAAGCGGGATTCTTCTGTATTTTCTTGCACCTGTCTTAGACCAAATCGTATTTCCCCGGCAAAATGCTCTGTATTCTCTTCGGATTATGGCATTGTCCCTTCCTGCCATTGCAGTATCGGGAGTCATAGGCGGATATTTTACCGCTGTCAGAAAGGTATATAAAAACTCAATAATTCAAATCTGCGAACAATTATTAAAAATATGCCTGACCTTTTGGCTGTTATCTTTGGCTTTTTCCAAAGGAGAAGACATGACTTGCCTTGCCTTGATTTTAGCATCCACCATAGGAGAAGGAGTCAGCTTTTTGTTTTCATATCTCTTATATCGGTTTGACAGAAAAAAGGAAAAAGGGCTCAAAAAAGGAAAGGGCAGTCTTTTGCGAATTGCTCTTCCCATTGCATTTTCTTCCTATCTTCGTTCAGGCTTGGTAACCGCCAAAAACCTCTTGGTTCCTCAAAAACTCCAATCATACGGCTTAAGTCACAGACAGGCTGTTTCCTCTTTTGGCGTCATCCATGGAATCCTTCTTCCCATTGCTCTGTTTCCCACCTCCATCCTGTTTCCCTTTTCCAACCTGATGATACCCGAGGTTGCAGAAGCCAGAACAAAAAGCGGAGCCTTCAGCAGGAGAATGACCTATCTCATTGACCGCAGCATTCAACTGACCTTGCTGTTTTCTTTTGGAATTGCAGGATTCCTTTTTTGTTTTTCAGAAGAACTGCTTTCGGTTATTTCTCCTCAGGAGGATTGTGCTGTCTATTTGAAAATGCTTGCTTTGATGATTCCTGTTATGTATCTTGACCATACTGTAGACAATATGCTCAAAGGATTGGACGAACAAGTCACTTCCATGAAATATAATTTGATCGATTCTGCCCTTAGTCTGATTCTGCTGTTTTTTCTGTTGCCCCAATTTGGAATTGCAGGATACGTATTTCTCATCTGCTTCAGCGAATGCTTTAATTTCTCTCTAAGCTTTCATCGGCTGTCCTGCGTGTCCCGATTCCACCTTTCTTTGATGCGGGGTATTTTCCTTCCTCTTCTTTGTATCTTTGGCTCCCTCCTGTTAGGAAAAACCACCGCCCTCTTTTTGGGGTTGGAGCAGCTCCCTCTCTTGTTGACTGCAGGATGCGTCAGCTTCCTTGGTTACCTTACCTTACTGCGGGTCACCCGATGTCTGACCGAAGATGACATCCAATGGGTCAAAGGAATTTTCAAGAGCTGAGAGAAAATTTCATTATTTTGCCGAAAGTGCTGGATTTTCGGCAGTAGTTGTGCTATAATGGAAGAAAAGAAAGGAGAATTACTTATGAATCTGAATTTATCCACCCCAAAATTAGCACTTCGCCTATGGCAATCTCATTTGATTATGATTGTTCTGGGATTCATTGCCTTTGCGACAAATGACTTTATCGAAACAAATCAAATCATCACTGTGATTGCAACCATATTTTTCTTAGGAATTTATCTCATTCTTTGCTATAACGAATCCAATCGCTGTGCAAAAAATGACGTGAACCAAGGAAAAGACGGTGGGATTTTAAAGGGATTATGGGCAGGCTTATTGGCAACCTTACCCGCCATTCTTGTTTGGTTTCTCAGCGGTATCATTCCTATCCCCGAATTTCTCAGCTTTTTCCCTACCTTCCCTGAAAGCTGGTATCAGGTCTATATGGTCATGTACAGAGGGTTGCTTTCTTTTATCGGAACCAATCTTTTGACAGAGGTTATTATTTTACTGCCTCTTCCCCTGGTCAGCACATTGGGCTACTGCACAGGTCGGAAAAAGAAAAATCTGATGGAAAACCTGGAAAGCGGAATTAACAAGCTGGTATACGAAACGAAAAAATAACATAACCCCCTCTGTTTTCGCATAAAGTGAATGCAGGGGGTGAATGTATGTTTATTACAGTAAAACGATCCAGTATTCTGATGGTCATTTTGATTTTTTGTGTTACCTTCGGAATCTACGAGTTGTATCAAACCGATGAAAAACAGGTATTTCAAACTTCCGTTCAATGTTCTGTGGTCATTGATGCAGGTCATGGCGGGATGGACGGCGGAGCAGTAGGAACTACGGGTGTTCTTGAAAAAAATCTCAATCTGGAGGTTGCCAAGAAATTGCAAACATTGGTGACCGAAGGAGGCGGAAAAGCACTCATGACCCGTGAAGAGGATGTGTCTTTACATACCGATTCGGATACTACCGTCAGAGAGCAAAAACGAAGCGATTTGCATTTTCGCCGTTCCTTTGCATCCGAAAGCAATGCAGATGCGTTTATCAGTATTCATATGAATAAATTTGAACAAAGCCAATACCGAGGTGCTCAGATTTTTCATTCCAAAGATCAGGAAAGCAAAAAGCTGGCAGAATTGATTCGGAAACAACTCCTTCCCGTCAGCGAAAAAAGCGATGGCAGACAAATTAAGGAAGCCTACGATACCATGTTTATTTTACAGGAAAATCAAATCCCTTCTGTGATTGTGGAATGTGGATTTTTGTCTAATCCGGAAGAAGAAGCTTTGCTGAAATCAGAAGACTATCAACAACAATTGGCAGAAGCAATTTACCGCGGATTATGTGAATTTATACAGGAGAAAACAAAAGAATGAAAGCAAAAACAAAATTTGTATGCAACGAGTGCGGATATGAAACAGTAAAATGGATGGGAAAATGTCCCGAATGCGGCAGTTGGAATTCCATGTCCGAATTTAAGGAGCTTCCTCCCGTAAGAGGAGGCGGTATCAGCAATGCTGCTGTTTTGCCTCTTGCCATTGACCAAGTTGCACTTACAACCGAAGAACGGCTTTCCACAGGAAGCCAAGAGTTGGATCGCGTGTTGGGAGGCGGTGCCGTCAAAGGGTCTCTTATTTTGGTTGGCGGTGACCCGGGAATCGGAAAATCCACTTTGCTGTTGCAGGTTTGCAATTATTTGTCCCGTTCCGGTCCCGTTCTTTATGTTTCGGGAGAGGAATCTCAAAAGCAAATTAAAATGCGCGCTCAACGCTTAGGTGCTTTAGAATCGGAATTGTATGTATTGTCCGAAACAAACACAGCACAAATCCAGAAAGCCATTTCGGAAAAATCATATTCTGCAGTAGTTATTGATTCCATTCAGACCATGTATGACGAAGGAATCACCTCAGCACCGGGAAGTGTTTCCCAGGTGAGAGAAGCAACCCTTCTTCTCATGCGAATTGCTAAGGAGCAGGGAATTACCGTATTTGTAGTAGGCCATGTAACCAAAGAGGGATCGCTGGCGGGCCCCAGAGTGCTGGAGCATATGGTAGATTGTGTTCTTTACTTTGAGGGAGACAGCAATCATGCCTTTCGTATCCTACGTGGAGTAAAAAATCGGTTTGGCTCCACCAATGAAATCGGTGTGTTCAGTATGAATGAAACCGGACTTTCGGATGTTCCCAATCCTTCTTCCCTGTTTTTGGAGGATCGGGCAGAAGGTGTTCCGGGCTCCTGCGTATTTTGTTCCATGGAGGGCTCCCGTCCCATTTTATCCGAAATCCAGGCGTTGGTAACCAAAACTGCCTTCGGACTGCCCAGACGTACTGCAAGCGGTCTGGAGCATAACAGAGTGGTATTGCAAATTGCCGTATTGGAAAAACGGTTGGGACTACCTCTTTCTTCTGCGGATATTTACACCAATGTAGCCGGCGGAATACGGTTGGATGAACCTGCCGCAGACTTAGCTCTATGTCTTGCTGTTGCCTCCGGTTTCAAAAACAAACCCGGAATCCCCAAATCTGTTGTATTTGGAGAAGTGGGGCTGACAGGAGAGCTTCGGGGTGTCAGCTTTGCTCAGCAGCGAATCAAGGAAGCCAAAAAATTGGGATTTGAGCATTTTATTATTCCCAAATCTAATCTCTCCCAACTGACAGATACCACCGGAGTTTATGGTGCAGCAGATCTTTCTTCTGCTGTTGAGCACTTTTTTTATTAACAGAAATGTAACATTTTTTAGCGAATTATGAATTGACTTTTTTACAAAATTTTGGTATAATAATAGTATAGAAACGATATGTTTCAGGGGGAAATTATTATGTATCATATTGGAGACAGCGTGGTATATCCGATGCACGGAGCCGGTGTGATTGTATCCATTGAAGAACGTGAAGTTCTTGGTGAAAAAAAGAATTATTATATTATGGAAATGCCCATTGGGGATATGCGAGTGATGATTCCCATGGATAATTTGCAACAAATCGGAATTCGCGATGTGATAACAACCCAGAAGGCAGACGAGGTCATTCAGGATTTAAAGGATTACTCAGAAGAAGAAACTTCCAATTGGAACAAGCGGTAC
>JAZQHN010000055.1:0-3946 GCA_045540615.1 Clostridia bacterium | reverse complement strand
GCATCCCGACAATCAAATCGGTATGAATATGAATATTCCCCATTTTTGTAAGCGTTTTGATATTTTCAAATAAGCGATTCAAATCTCCCTTTCGATCAACTGCATTTAATGTTGGTTCAAAAGTACTTTGAACGCCAATTTCAAACTGAAACTTTCCCGCAGGAACTGTTTTTAAATATGAAAAAATCTCTTCATCCAATAATTCCCCCGATAATTCAAAATGAAATTTTGTATACTTGCATTTTTCTGCGGCAAATTTCCAAATTTCCATTGCACGTTTTTTATTTGCATTAAAGGTTCTGTCTACAAATTTCACCAAATCTACTCTTGCATCATCAAATCGTTTTAGTTCATCGCACACTTTTGAAATACTTTTATATCGAACTCCTTTTTCTACAGATGATAAACAGTAGCTGCAAGAAAAAGGACACCCTCTCGAACTTTCGTAATAAATTAGCCGATTTTTATTCAAGCATAAATCTTCATCTGAATAACAAAAAGAAAGCTCGTCCAACAAATCAACGGATAATCCATGAATTACTTTTCCTGTTTTCTTTCCTAAAAGATATTCCGGTACCGAAATTTCTCCCTCCCCGCAAATAACAACATCAGCAAAAGAATATTCTTGTGGGTCAAAAGAAACTTCCGGACCACCCAACATAATTTCACAGTCAGGCTTCAATTGTTTCAAATCAACGCATATTTTTTTTACCAATTCAATATTCCATAAATAGCAAGAAAATGCAAACACGTCACTTTCGTATTTTAAAATTGATTTTATAATATTACGATATGGTTCATTAATAGAATGTTCCAAATAGGAAACCGGTATTCCTTTTTGTTGACATGCAGTTCCTATAGAACGTATAGAAAGCGAGGTATGGCAGTATTTTGCATTTAATGCAATCAGTGTTATTGATTTCATTTTTATCATCTCCGGAAGTATGTTATTAATATTATATCATTTTTATAATTCAAAATCAACCAAAACAATATCATTTCCGATTTTTTTAACCGATTCCCAAGGAATCATAACATCCTGATTTTTTCCAAACAATCCGTTTTTTCCTGCTCCCGGAACAATGACAGACTGAATTTGTCCTGTTTCTAAATCAAATCCGATATCACAAACAAAACCCAAACGATTTCCACTTAATATATTAATGACTTCCTTTTGTCTCATATCTGAAATTCTGATATGATGCACCCCCTATCTTTGGCATAGCCAAATGCTTAACATCATTCCGACAAAATCCGCAATTAATGCAGCAAGGACTGTATAGCGTGCTTTTTTAATTCCTGCAGCCGAAAAATATACACTGATAGCATAAAATGTGGTTTCTGTCGAACCCATCATAACAGCAGCAATTAACCCAATTTTAGAATCGGGGCCATATGTTTTCAGCAAATCACTTACTATTGCTAAAGATCCGCTTCCCGAAACAGGTCTCATCAACATTAATGGCAGAATTTCTGTCGGAATATGTAATAATGATGCTAATGGCGATAATTGCTTTACCAATAATTCCATTAATCCAGATGCCTTCATCATGTTAATTGCAGCAAGCAAGGCAATTAATGCAGGTAATATTTGCAATCCTGTTAAGATTCCATCTTTGGCACCTTCTATAAAGCATGCATACTGGTCTGTTTTTCGAAAAAATCCGGATAATAAAATTAAAAAAATAAAGATTGGTAAAATATAATTTGTCATTGTTTTATCCTCAAATGCTTTAAAAATTTGATTGTCAATAATCCGGCAGATAAAGCAAAAATGCTGCTAATCCAGCACAAAGGAATCAACCCTGATGGAGACTGAGAACCAAGTGCAGCACGCATTGCAATCATTGTTGAAGGAATCAACTGGACAGAAGCAGTATTTAATACAATAAATGTGCACATATCATCAGTTGCAACTCCATCCTCTTCAGAATATTTTTTCATACTTTTAATTGCCGATATGCCAAATGGTGTTGCAGCATTTCCTAAACCAAACAAATTTGCTGTAATATTTGCACATATTTTATTCATTGCATCAGAGCCAACAGGAATATTAGGAAACAATCTTTTTGTAACAGGAGATAAAATATACTCTAATGCCGATATGATTCCTCCGGATTGTGCAATTCTTAAAAGTCCACTCCAAAAGCTTAGTATTCCAATCATAGATAATACCAAAGTGATTCCATCTTCTGCCCCGGAAAAACATCCTGCTATAGTTTCTTCTATCCTGCCGGTACATCCTCCATAAATCAAGGATGACATAATAATTCCACACCAAATATAATTCAACATTGATTATTCCCCCTGATTTACATATATGTAATACATGTTAATTTATACCAATTTTACCATTTTTAACAGTTTTTGCCAATTTTTTCTATTGACAAAGTCTGAGAATTATGATATACTTTACCAAGAAATCGAAATAGGAGGAAAAAAATGAAATCAATAGGAATTGTAAGAAAAGTTGACGAATTGGGACGTATCGTTCTGCCCATTGAATTGAGAAGAACTTTGGATATTGAATTGAAAGATTCTTTAGAAATCTATGTGGACGGCAATTCAATTATTCTGAAAAAGTATGAACCGGCATGTATTTTTTGCGGCAGTGCAAAAGATGTATTAAGCTATAAAGACAAAATTATATGTCGCAATTGTTTAGAAGAGTTAAAAAAATAAATCAAGAACCCGATTAAGCAATCAGCTAAATCGGGTTCTTTTTTCTGTAATATCCTTTTAAAAAGAAGGATGTTATTTCAAATTCAATTTTTCCATTTGATCTTTCACAAGCTTAAATTGCGTTCTTGCTCGATCAAGATTTTGTTCTGCATAATGAGCTTTGAAATAAGTGTCTCCATTTAGGTAATCAGCAAGAAAACGGATTCCGCATTCGTAAGTCATCATAACGATAGACCAAGGAAGGAGTTCACGTTCTTTTTCTGTCATAGAATCTCCTGCTTCTTCCAAAAAGCCTTTCGTAAAGGCTTCATAAACGGGTAATACAAAATAAATCTTATCCAAATCCTTTTCATCTTCGGGGCCGCTGCTTGCACCAAAACGAAGAGCATCACCATAATCATAAAGCAAGGAGCCGGGCATTACTGTATCAAGGTCGATAACGCAAACGCCCTCCCCTGTTTCATCATCAAGCATAATGTTATTGAGCTTCGTATCGTTATGAGTAACTCTTATAGGAACTTCCCCGGATTCAATTGCATCAGTAATCAACGAAGCATATTTACTAATTTCCATTGCAAAATTAATCTCAGGCTGAACAGAATCCAAGCGACCGGCACGATTTTCTGTAATTGCCTGTTCCAACTGCTTTACACGATTGGGAGTATCATGAAACTGAACAATAGTTTCGTGAAGCTGCTCTGCCGGAAAATCAGATAAACGTTTTTGGAATTTTCCGATTGCTTTTGCAGCATGATACATTTGTTCGGGTGATTCCGGCAGATTATATGTAGTTGCACCTTCAACAAAACGATATGCCCGATAACAATCTTCTTCGTCTTTTAAATAGTTTTCCCCATCAATTGTTTTCACAACCGTTAACGTTTCTCGCAATGGATTTCCACCATCTTCTTCAATTTTCTTTCGTAAGTGTTCTGTAACTGCAAGAATGTTTTCCATTACCTCATCCGGATTTTTAAACACGTTTGTATTAATTCTTTGGATAATATATTTCGGTGTGCTTTGTGCCAGATAAGTATCGTTGATATGTCCGTCCCCGTAAGGTGCAATATCCACCTGGATGTCAAACTTTTGTAAAATTTCTTTCAAATTATAAGCCAATGTACTTTCCTTCCTCCCATAATTCTTTCAGTGCTGCTTGAACACCGGGAGTATCTTCCCGATAAGTAACACCATGCCAACGGTCCTCAGTAACAAAAACTCGAACTTCTTCGCCCTTAGCAATCTGTTTATCAATCACAAAAGG
>JAZQHN010000054.1:0-8759 GCA_045540615.1 Clostridia bacterium | reverse complement strand
TTTGGTGACCCGTGGGGGAATCGAACCCCCGTTATCGCCGTGAAAGGGCGGTGTCTTAACCGCTTGACCAACGGGCCGAATATGGTAGCGGCGAGTGGACTTGAACCACCGACCGTACGGGTATGAACCGTATGCTCTAGCCAGCTGAGCTACACCGCCATATTCCGTGCCTTACTTAGGCACAACATATATTGTACTACAAGTTTTTAGATTTGTCAAGTCTTATTTTTGATTTTTTTCGATTTTTTATTCGAAAAATTCTTTTTTCTGAAAATATGCGGTTTTTCTTTACATTTTTAAAGAATTGTGCTACAATAAAGGAAAGAAAAATTTTAACAGGAGTGATATTGTATGGAAAAGCAACAGGTAATTACCAAGATTTGCGACACAGGGATTGTGGCAGTAGTTCGTGCCAACAGCGGAGATGAAGCAAAGAAAATTGCAGATGCATGTATCAAAGGCGGTATCGGTGCCATTGAAGTAACCTTTACGGTACCCGGTGCTCATAAAATTATTGAAGAATTGGCGGCTACTTATTCTCCCGAAGAAATGATTGTAGGGGCAGGAACGGTTCTGGATTCAGAAACTGCAAGAATTGCCATTTTGTCCGGTGCACAGTATGTAGTAAGTCCTTACTTCGATTTGAATACCATGAAAACCTGTAACCGTTATGCAATTCCTTGTATGCCCGGTGTTATGACGGTAAAGGAAATTGTAGAAGCAATGGAAGCAGGTGCTGACATTGTAAAGCTGTTCCCCGGTGAAGCATACGGTCCCAAATTAATTAAATCCTTCCATGGTCCCTTGCCTCAGGCAAAGATTATGCCTACAGGCGGTGTGAGCTTGGATAACGTTGACCAGTGGATTAAGAACGGTGTTGTTGCGGTCGGAGCAGGAAGCTGCTTGACCGGTGGTGCAAAAACAGGTGATTACGGTCTGATTACCGAAACTGCAAAGCAGTTTGTAGCAAAAATTAAAGAAGCAAGGGCTGCATTATAATAGAAAGAACTTGGATTTCTCCGTTTTGTAACAAAGACGGAGAAATTTTTTTATTCCATATTTTGTGATTGTATCCTTTAGCAACAACAGTATCTTGTGGAAAAATCAAATTTGAGTTCTTTCGACAACATTTTCAAATCAGAATTATAACAATTGCACAATAAAAATAATATTAATTAGTGCAAACTGACTAATAAAATAAAGTAAAAATAAGGATAATCTAAAATCGATAGTTTACATAACGTTTTGAAAATTTCAATTTTTCAACTTGCAAAAATGCTGATTTTAAGGTAGAATATCTCCTGTTGTAATAATTCTGTAACATTTCTATTACAGAATTGTAATTTTAGAAAGAGGTGTTCTCGTTGACAAGAGCTGAAAAGCGTGTACAAAAGAAACTGGCACAACAGTGCGGTTCTTATCAAATACGTTGTTACACATCTGATTTGTCCCATAAGGTCAGCAAAAAGACGGATGCAAGAAGAGTGGCAAGA
Organism: Clostridia bacterium; assembly: GCA_045540615.1. Taxonomy (GTDB): domain Bacteria; phylum Bacillota; class Clostridia; order HGM11514; family HGM11514; genus SIG438. The sequence goes on along the minus strand of JAZQHN010000054.1, from coordinate 7,266 downwards.
TGGATGAACAGCGTTCCCGGTTATTTCCTATTAGTAATGGTATGCTTTAGTATTGCTGCTTCCGGTATGTATGGAGCAGGATTCCGAGTAGGCTATAAGGTTTATGCAGGAAATGAACAAATCGGAACAGTTGAAAAAGAAGAAACCTTCCAACAGGCGTTGGATGATGTACATAGTACATTGGAAGAAAGTTTTGGAGATGATTTTGCATTAGAGGAAGAACCTTATGTAAAAAGAGGTTTGATGAATGTAAAAGATGAGACAGAAAACCTGTCAGAAGAGATGATTGCTTCAGCAGGGGAAATCTCTGAAGGAATTGTTATTAAGGTAGATGGAGTGAAAGCCGCAGTAGTATCAGACGAAAAAACTGCAAATCAGGTATTGGATACTCTGCTTGAACAAAAGAAACAGGAATACGGAAACGATACAGCAGAATTTGCTGATGATATTACGTTGGAACAGCAGTATGTGCAAACGGTTGCGATTCAGGATAAGAAATCCGCAGGTGAAACTTTGAATGGTGAATCTGAAAATGCAACGATACACACGGTACAAAGCGGAGATACTTTGTCTGCAATTGCAGATTATTACGGTGTTTCCATGGATCAGATTTATGAAATGAATGGTGATTTGGAAGGAACGATGCTTTCTGTGGGGCAGGAGCTGACCATCAGCCAATCAAAGAATTGGTTGTCTGTAAGAACAGAAGAGCCTGTTTCCTTTGAAGAAGAAATTCCCTATGAAACAAAAATTGAACCTACTGATGAGTTGTATCTGGATCAGGTGGAAGTAAGCTGTGAAGGAGAAACAGGGGAGAGAAAAGTAGAAGGTTTACTGATTAAAATTGACGGTGAAGAAACAGAAACCAAAATTTTAAAAGAAGAAATTATAAAAGAACCTGTGGCAAGAGTGGAACGTCATGGAACAAAAGAACGTCCCAGAGATGTAGCAACAGGAAGCTTTATCCGTCCTACAGGCGGATATCTATCCTCCGGTTTCGGAGCACGTTGGGGAACGGTGCATCAGGGTCTTGACTTTGCAAACACATTGGGAAATCCCATTTATGCATCTGATGGTGGAAAAGTTAGTTATTCTACCTTTAATACAGGGGGATACGGATATCTGGTTATCATTGACCACGAAAACGGCTATCAGACTTATTATGCACACTGCAGTAAGCTGTTGGTCAATGTTGGAGACAGAGTTGCGCAGGGGGATTTGATTGCTCAGATTGGAAGTACGGGTAACAGCACAGGGCCTCACTGCCATTTTGAAATCCGATTGAACGGTGTTCCGCAGAATCCGTCCGGATATTTGAATTAATATGAAATTAAGGGATGTAACAGTTACGTTTACATCCCCTTTTTTAATTGGGATGGAGATAACCCCGTCCTTTTTTTAATGACAGTACTGAAATATTTGCTGTCGGAAAATCCGCACCTTTCTGCAATTTCATAGACGTTATAGTAATCAAACTGAAGAAGTTCTAAGGCGTGGTTAATTCGTAATTCGTTGATGTATTCCAAGGGAGAGCATCCTTTTATTGCTTTGAATTGTTTTCGAAAATAGGATTCACTGACCGCAACCACATCTGCGATTTCGCCTATGGTTAAATCGGGTCTGGTAAAATTGTTGTGAAGATATTCCAAGCCTTCTTCAAAATTTTTTTGAATTTCAGGAAACTGCGATTCATTTTGCTGAACCTGAAGCTTGGAGATAATTTTATAAAAATAAGAGGTGGATTCTGCAAGATATCCGGGAAGCTTTTTTGTCCAACAACGAGACATAGAAGAAAACAGCTGCTCAAAAACAAGGGGATTTTGGGGCGTAAAAGAGGTAATCTGCTCCTGAGGCGGAAGATTGGCATGAAACAGGACACAATAAAGGTGTTCTGTTTTTTTAATTTTCTGAATGTAACCTACATGAGCCGGAACAAATAAAAGATCATGAGAAGTAATGGTAATTTCTTCTCCGGCTGTTTCATAGGCACATTCTCCCTTTACTCGGAAGGAAAGAGCATGAAATGGTCTGGGAGCCGCCTCGGCAATCCGTTCCTCCCAAGTATAATCTAAAACGGAAATTAAACTAAAATTTTCAAAGACATCAGGAAATAAAATCATAAAAACACCTATTATTCCATTTTTTTCTCATTATATCATGAAAAAAATAAAAAGTCAAGAATCGAAATTTCAACCTTTTTTATCAAAATTTCGGTGTACAAAGAAAGAGCAATATGATATGATAAAAATAAAATATGCTTAGGAGGACATTATGTATCTGTTAAAACCAAAGATTCAAGACAGAGCTTTTGAAAAAGCAGCAGAAATTCTTGCAGAGTATTATAAAAAAATAACCGGAAAAAGTTTGATGATCTGTACCGAGCCCCAGGAAGAGGAGGACATGATTGTCATAGGTTCAGAAGCGGTTCAACCGTATGTTTATGAAAAAAGGAAGAGTGGTTTGCCCCTTCGTATGGGAACAGATGATTATTGTATGATTTCTTTCGAGGATGCTCAAAGAACCCTTTTGTTTCTTGCAGGAGGACGGGGCCGTTCTACCATTTATGCTGTTTATGATTTTTTGGAGCGTCGGGGAGGCTGCCATTATTTTTGGGACGGCGATGTGATTCCTGAAAAAGAACAGATTGATATAAAAAATTTAGACGTAACGGAATTACCCAGATTTTCTTATCGTGCTATCCGTTATTTTGCCCATCGAAGCTTAAAACGGTTTCAGGCAGAGCATTGGGATTTTGAGGATTGGAAACAGGAAATTGACTGGCTTTGTAAAAAGAGACTCAATACCTTTATGCTTCGGATTGGAATGGATGATTTGTTTCAAAAGGCATTTCCGGAAACGGTGGAGTATCCTTCCAATGAGGCACCCCTTCCTGAGGCGGGGGCAGGGTATGATAACAGAACCACCTTTTGGTCCTTGCAATATCGGGGTGAGTTAAGAAAAAAAGTAATGGAGTATGCCTTTTCTTGCGATTTAATGCATCCTGAGGATTGCGGTACTATGACCCATTGGTATTCCAGAACCCCTTTGCAGTTTTTGGAAAAGGTAAATCCCGGATTTTTGGCACAATCCAGCGAAGGATACACGGAAAAAACGGGTCTTGTCTGGAATATTTTTAAGGAAGAAAACTTAAACAAATATTGGAAGCTGACCGAAACCTCTGTGTCGGAATACGGAAAACCGGAGCTGTTTCATACCATTGGGCTGGCAGAACGAACTTATTCAGAGGATCGTGCGGAAAACCTGAATTTGAAGAAATATGTTTATAAAAAAATTACTGATTACGTATCCCGTACTTATCCCAACGCACCGTTAATGATTGCATCCTGGGATTTTCTCGGCTATTTGGAGCAACCCGAGGTGGTGGAGCTGGTGAAAATGTTTGACCCTGAAAAAACGATAATTTTAGATTATACTGTGGATAAAAAAGCAGAGCACAATAATTTTGAACAATGGGATATTATGGGGAAAATTCCTTGGATTTTCGGAATGTTTCATGCTTATGAGCCTCAAAATCACATTCACGGAGATTTTGAGTATCTCAATCAAAAGCTGGCAATTGCTGCTCAGGATTCTATGTGTAAAGGAATGGCACTTTGGCCTGAGATTTCCCATTGTGATACATTGACATTGGAATATTTCACCGAAAATGCATGGAACCCGCAGGGACGGAGCATCGAGGAAATTGCTTTTACTATGTGCGAAAAACGATATGAAACGGATGAGGAACTGATGAAACAGCTTTGGAGCAGTTTTATTCCTACTATGAAGCTTCCTTCTAAATGCTATGCACCTTATTGCTTTAATACCTTAGACCCATCCTCAGACCGCCATCCTGTTTTTCAAATTTTACAGGGAAAGCCCTTTTCTAAAGAATATCAGGACTACTGGCAAACTCAGCGGTTTGACGACGAATTGGTGGATGCTGACGCCTGCCGATTCCTTTCTTTGGTATTGGAATTGCCCGATTCTGTATGGGAACAGGAGTTTATCCGCCGTGATGTAACAGATATGCTAAAGACGGTCACCGTGAAAAAAATACAGTATCTTTATGCCCAAGCTTTGTTTGGGTTTTATGATTGGACCCAAGGAAAAAATACCGAAGAATTGGTTCGGGAAAAATTGAGAAAAAGCCGTCAGCTTTTATCCATTCTGGGAGATGTTTTGGGTCTTTGTGACGACCATTCTATGTACCACAGTTATTGCGACTTGAAAAAAAACCGTAAGGTAAATCCTTGCTTTGAAGAAGCGTTTAAGGAGAACGCCTTGAATTTCTACTGCCGTACTTCTGTTTTCGAAGCTGTTAAGGGTGTGTATGAAAAAGAGGTGGAGGTGTTTGAAACATGGATTTTAAACAAGCTGTCTTCGGGAGATACCTGTGTTACCGATACAGACGTTTTGGAACAAAAGCGGAAAGAAATTTTTAACCAATTTAAAACTACGCCATTAAAAGCATTCCACCAAGAGAAAAAAGCGGATATAATGGAAATTACCAAAAATTTAATGGTGTTTTTTGAAAAATAATCTTACTATTGTACTATTTTTAGTACTTTTGTTGTGACGATGGCTAAAAAAATGTGATACAATTATGCTGTAAAATGAAGAGACTTTATTCAATACTCATAAAAAAGAGTGAAATTGATGAAGGAAACAGTAATTGTAAACTTTGGTGACAGCATTTTTGAAAAAACGTCCGCTTAGTTGCGGAATATAGGACATCGGAATTATTTTAATTCAAATAAATTTTTTAAAAAAGAAAGGATGTACATTATGAAAAACACAAGAAAAACAATGACAGCTCTGGTTTTGACAATGATCATGATACTTTGCTCTTTGAGCACTGTATTGGCAGGAGACGTTACCATCGACACACCTACGGTAACGACAGTAACACTGACACCTTTCCACACCATGTACTTTACAGATGATAGCACAAAGGTGATGGAAACAGAAGAAGGAGTCAAGTATGGTTATGAAAACGAGCTGGGAAAGGTGTATTTGCAAACACAAACTGCTGCAAATGAAAACACCGTAAATACGACAGACAAGTATGTTTTGTATGATCCCATGGCAAGTCGTCTGAGAGTTGATTTTAATTATTATATGGCAACCAACAGACGGTATGAATTTAATGTGATTGCCTCTGCAAATGCAGAAAACGAGACATTTTCCATTCAAAATCTTTCTATCATTGCTTTGAACACAGCAACAGATTGTTTTGTATTTTCCGAAACGGGAAATACTCTTGTGAACAAAAAGCCAATGGATGTGGGAGAAGGTAGTTTGTATCGTTATCCCAGTTTTACAATTGAAGGATTGACACAAAAGTCAGTCGGTGTATGCAGCCAGGGCAAAAATGATTCCAGCTATGACAAAGAGGGCCCCTTCTATTTTGAAGCACCTCCGATTTCTGTTGTTCCCAACTCCAATAAAGATAAAGCATTGGGAAGAATCTACGGAATTCAGATCAGGGAACAAGGGGTAGATATGTATGATTTGGTTCCAAGATTTGATGGCGGTACTGTAACTGCTGTGAATAAATCATTAAACCGTGGAACAACAGATGTAGTATTGGAACACGGAAAAGCAATGGACATCGAAAGCAACATGGGTGCAGACATTACCGTTACTGCACCTGACAAAAAGGTCATTGATACTGTAAAATATGTTGCTGTTGATGGAAGTGTCATTGCTGATTTTACAGAGGATGTCAATGAAAAAGCATCTGCAACCGTAACTCTTTGGAATGTGACCCAACCCGGTTATTTTGATGTTACATATAAAAATTCTTCGGAAGTAGATACAACAGTTGTTTCTTTTGACTTATCCAAAACAGAAACCACCGTTCTTTGTCTGACTGACGAAGATACTACCAATGATACCACTCAGATTGAAGCAATTGCCTATCGTGCTGATGGCAAGGAAGTAGATACCAAATTGATTGAAGATTTGACCTATACCAGCAGTAACACCGCTGTTGCGACAGTATCCGAAGATGGTCTCGTTACTGCGGTCAACGAAGGTGCGGCTGTTATTACTGTATCAAGCGGAGAGGTAACAGGCGGAATTGTAATTATGGTTGGTATGACTAATATTTTTTATGATATTGATACCGAACCGACCTCTATTACTACAACTCTTTACGGATGGGATGACGGAAATAGCAATGCAACAGGTTATCCTTCAGAGTGGTCTAAAGCTCAGGAAATTGTAAGTGATAAAGGTAGAAGTGGAAGTAAGTCTGTAAGATTAAGAGATTTATCTCGTGCAAAAAGTAACAAAACAAAAGATGATAATGGTAATTACATTTATGATTTAACACAGTCACAGATGCCTATTTATTCTATCTATTCCATGAAGGCAAACCAGTCTAATGCTATGACCGTGGATTCTGTAGAACAACTTTGGTTTTATGATGATGGAACAGAAGCTAAAGAAGTATCAATTACCTTTAATGCCGATAAGTCAGCAACCGAAGCAAGATACAGTTTTGGTATTTACCTCGGAAAGGAAACCTATACCAAATCCGGTGATATAAATGCTGATGCAACAATCAATGGAACTATTCCGAGAAGTAAGGGATGGCATCAAGTGGTAAGTGTAGGTTCCCCTACAGGCTTCACTGTTTATGTAGACGGTCAGCAATTCGGATTTGTTCCAAGAACCAATTTTAAACAATACCGTGTGACAGTAAGTCGTAGCATTCCTGTCAATATGAGTACTGCAAATCATGAAGTTTGGATTGACGATTTTGCTCATGTGGATATTACAGATATAAAAGCAAATGTTACCGTTACCTACGACAATACCAACGGTGCGGTAAAAGTTGGCGAAGAAGGGGTAGTCAGCGGTGAAGCAATTGCTGTAGATTACGGAAAAGACCTGACCTTAACCTTTGAACCAAAAGAGGGTTATGAAGCAAAGGTAGAAGGTTATACCGTAACCAACAATCAGCTGACTTTGGAAAATATCAAGGCAGATGCAGCTCTCACTGTTACCTTCGAAAAATTGATTACCACTCCTTCTATTACAGGAAACGGAGAAAGCGGATATTTGTTCAAAGAAGCAAACTATAACAATACCGAAAAACCTGCCTATGTTTCCTTCTATAAAATTGTTGTTCCTGCAGGCTTTGAAGTAAAGGCAAAGGGATACGGCATGTATTTAAACGGAATGCAGTTGATTGCAGAAGGAAAGAATGAAGATAATATGTTTGGTATCCGTGTATTCGGTCCAGCTATTAACGAT
>JAZQHN010000053.1:0-8373 GCA_045540615.1 Clostridia bacterium | reverse complement strand
TGCTTTTTCAGAACTTCAACTCTACCGTACCCTCGTACGCCGACGAATTGAAGTTCTAAAAATATCCCTTCCTTTTTCCTCGTCTGCCAGCGTGTCGATAAGTTTATCGACACGCTGAGACAATGATAAAATCGGTCATTGTCTTTTTTCATGCTTACTTCATTGCCAGTCGGATTCTGTCTGAAATCATGGCAATAAACTCCGAGTTGGTGGGTTTACCGCGGTTGGTGTGGATGGTGTACCCAAAATAGGAGGATAAAACATCAGGGTCCCCTCTGTCCCAGGCAACCTCAATGGCATGTCGGATGGCACGTTCTACCCGGGAATGGGTAGTGGCAAATTTCTTTGCTACCATGGGGTAAAGCTGTTTGGTAATGGCATTTAACAAATCCACATCGTCAATCACCAGCATAATTGCCTCTCTCAAATACTGATATCCCTTAATGTGAGCAGGAATGGCAACCTCGTGCATAATTTTAGTGACTCTGGTTTCCAAATCCTCTGTAACTGGCATTGCTGCAGAGGGAATAACGAATCGGTCTGTACCGGAAAATTGCAAAATACGTTCCATAAGAATGTTCATGTCAATAGGCTTGACCAGATAATAATCAGCACCCAACCGCATGGCAGTTTGCATAGTCTTGTCCCGTGTAATAGCAGAAAGCATAATGAATACGGGAATTTTAGGAAGTAAATCCTTGTTTTCCTGAATTTTCTTTAACACGTCAAGTCCATCCATGTAAGGCATGCAGTTATCCAGCAGCACCACATCAGGACAAAGAGAACAAATTTTATCAAATGCATCTTCGCCGTGATAAGCTACTCCTACCATTTCCATTGAGGAATTTGCATTGACAGCATCGCTGACATTTTCACAGAATTCTTCACAATCGTCCGCCATAAAAATCTTAAGTTTCTCCATAATAATACCTCTTTCCTGTTAATATATTACAATTATACCATATATTGGAAATTAATGCAAGTCTTTTTTTAAAATTTTTTTACAAAATTTTCCATTGTCGTAATATGTCTGTAACACAAGAAGGGTGTAGAAGGGTGTAATATGACGTCGAAGTTACACAATAATTGCAAATTCGTTACAAAATGACATTTAAAGAGAGAATCTTGACACGATAATAAAAAAATGGTATAATAAAACTGTAAATTGAATAAAGTGTCTTCAGGGCAGGGTGAAATTCCCGATCGGCGGTAAAGTCCGCAAGCATTTTGCATGATTTGGTGTAATTCCAAAACCGACAGTAAAGTCTGGATGAAAGAAGATGGAAGGAATCCTTATTGCACCTGAGACCCTGTTCAGGTGTTTTTTATTTGAAGGAGGATGTGACCCATGAACACAAAAACAAAAAAATTAACCACCATAGCAATGCTTTGTGCTCTCTCTTATGTTGCAATGCTGATATGTCGGATTCCTGTTGTGCTCTTTTTAAACTATGAGCCAAAGGATGTTTTGATTACTATGGGCGGATTTCTGTTTGGCCCCGGGATTTCCTTTGTGGTATCTTTGGTGGTTGCTCTGGTGGAAATGGTAACGGTCAGTAATACAGGCCTTATCGGATGCCTGATGAATTTGCTTTCCAGCTGTGCCTTTTCTTGTACCGCAGCTTGGGTGTACCATAAAAAACGGACTATGTCAGGTGCCGTAATAGGATTATCTGCAGGAGTGGTGATTATGACTGCTTTGATGCTTCTTTGGAATTATCTGATTACGCCTATTTATATGATTATGCCTAGAGAATCGGTTGCGGAATTATTAATACCGGTATTTCTTCCTTTTAATTTGTTAAAGGGTGGTTTGAATATGGCGATTACCCTGCTTTTATACCGTCCCTTGGTTACTGCATTGCAAAAAACAGGTTTGGTGGAGCAAAAGGGAGAGAAAAAGAAAACAAAACCCGGAATTTTACTTGTTGGTTTCCTGATTTTGGTTACCTGTGTTCTGCTGATTTTGGTTTGGAAGGGTATTTTATAAAAATTTTTTGGTTATTTTTAAAAAAAGGATTGCTTTTTTCAGAAAAGTGTGGTATAATAACTTTTGTTGGTTATTTGTGCCGCTAGCTCAGCTGGATAGAGCGTCTGACTACGGATCAGAAGGCCGGGAGTTCGAATCTTCTGCGGCACGCCAAAAACCCGTACACAAAACGTGTACGGGTTTTTACTTATTGTGCAACGAAAACCACGGGCTATGCCTGTGGTTCAATAAAGCTTATAGCTATGAGTAGAAAAAAGATACCTCCTATGATATAATAAGTGCAGGTTCGCCAACCGCACGAAAATCAAAGGAGGTAATCAAGAATGAAACTGGATACAGATAGTTTATCACATACCGCGTGGAATTGCAAGTACCCTATTGTATTCGCACCAAAATATCGTAGGCAAGTGATATATGGAAAGATAAAGGCAATACAACAATACATAAAAAATCAATTGCAAGAAGATATAGCGAGCGATCAAATTAATTTGTAAGAATATATTGACCCGTTTACGGGTGAGCCAACAAAATAGCCTTATAGGCTAAGTGCAAGCCATCAGTTTTACCGGTGGTCATGACTCTGATTGAGCTTTTGTTTCAATCGTCACCAGTTGCCGTTCTTCTTCCCAAGATACTTGGTATCCCAAATTTTCTGTTAAAAACCGCAAAGGAATCATGGTTCTGTTATCGGATAGATAAGGAGGAGCATCCAACTGCTTTTCCTCTCCGTCTACCCATGCTCCCGATTCACCGATTTTTAAAAGAATTTCATGCCCTTGTCCCGTAATAAAAATTTCTTCTGTTTCTTCTATCCAAGTTACTTGGGCATTGAGTTTTTCAAACAGGAAACGTGCAGGAATCATGGTGCGGTCATGTTTGGTTTCGGGCAAGACATCAAATCCCAGGGCTTCCCCGTTTAAAAAGACACGGATAGGTTGTTTGGGATTATAGTCCAACACTACAGTTTGGAACCTGCCGTCCACATAGATTTTTCCGTTTAAGTAATACACATTTTTTAATTCCAAAAAGGTGTTGGGCAACGTAAAATCTGTCCAATACAAACCGTCTTGAGAAACCGACAGAATGTTTTCTGTTTCCAAATCGGAAAAATAGGTTTTCCAGGATTTTTTATAGTAGAATAAATTTTTTGTAGATTGCACATTCCCGGGAATACGGGGAATTTCGTAAGAAATTTTCCAATCCTTGTTTTGTTCCGAAAGAGAAAGCTGTCCCTTTGTTCGGGTCAGGGTAAAAATGCCGTTTGATTGAGGAAAGCTCTTGTTTTTATCCGAAGGCTGCGCAGTTGTTCCGTCTTTTATCTCGTAAATCTGATCTGCCCGGTAGTAAACGGTATCTTCTACAGCACCCAATTCATAAATATAAGAATCGGACTGAAATTCTGAAAGCAGCCGGAAATTACGGTCAAAGAAATAAATTTTATTTTGAGAAGGGTTGTTGGCAATGCACCAATCCAAACCACCGTCCCATCCGCAAAAACGGGCGGCATATCCTGATTTCGTTTTGACAATTTCAAAATTCTGACTTCTGTGCTGAAATAAGGTTTTTGTTTTTTCTGGGAGGGAGATGGGTTGCCAAGTCATTCCCACCAGGCGGTACAAAGTTTCATTTTCCCACCGCATATATTCTGAACCGTTAAAAAAGATATTTTTGAGAGGGAATTCTTCCAAATGCTGAGAAAATTCCGTTCCTGAAACAGGCATCAAAAGTTTTTTAGAATCTACTGTCAGAGAGTGAACCATGCCACCGTAACAGTTGGTTGGTAAAATGACATCCAGAATGTATTCTTGGGTTTCTCCCGGGAACACTTCTGTACTGAACATACAGGAGTTGACCTTAACCTGATTGATTCCTTTGCAAAGGGCAAAGGGATTTTCTTTTTTCAGGGTGTAGGGGTTGAGCATGGTTCCTTCCTTATCCCGCACAATGACAATATTGCTGGAACGAGAGGTTTCTAAGAAATAATTTAAAATTCTGGGTTGATTGTCAATGTTTTGAATTTTCAGATGATATCGGTTGGTCACTCCGAAATTTCCTAAATTAAGTTCCCATTCCAGATTTGGTAAATGTTCTATATCCATTTTTGTGCCTGTGTAGGCATTGGGAACATGTTCTTCTTTTTTCCAGGGCATTCCTTCTTGATAGGAGGTAATGTCGTGATGATAAATATCAAAAATCCAAGTGTTATTTTTTTTGGATTCCGGGACATCCTCTCCATAATAAGTAAGCTTGGAATCGTCTTTAAAACGGAAGGAAAGCATATCTGAACCTACAGCAACACCCTTGCTGTATAAATATTCGTCTCTGTTTGGATTAATGTTGGTCATCCATTGAGTGGTAGTGTTCCCGTCATTATAATACTGATTAAAAATCCGAATGGGTAAAGTAGTACCATTTTTGATTTCTGGAGTGATAGCCACATTTAAGTCTGCTTCCACCATAGGAAGACTTTCCGATTCAATTCCTTTGATGGAGGTATCTTGACGGTACACTCCGGGAAGTGCATCAGGATTATGTCGGCTTCTGTCCCCTACGGTTCCGTAATGCTTGAGAGCTGCAAAATTAGCATCCGCCTCTCCGGAAAGCACGGTAAAGTTAACAAGCATCAAAAATGTAACTTTTGGAGGAACGGGCTGATAGTTATAAGCAAATCGACCTGTCCAATCCGATTCTCCTTCCTTTAACGTAATGATTTGAGGAAGATTTTTATTTTGATAGGGAACGTATTGTTGATATCCGTTCAGTGTTCGGATGTTCATGTTCATAAAATCTGCCCAACATCCGATACAATCCCAAAATTCATCTCCTGTAGGGAGACAGTAAGCAATGGAGTTGATTTGAATTTCCGCTTCCGAATCAGTTTTAAATTCAATATCCGGTTCCACATCAAAATCCGTCCAGTTATAAAAGCAGAAAAAGACGGAATAAGTATCCGGCTTTAATTCTTCGCATTTCATCATGTAGGTTGCTTTTTCGTTCTCAATAGTGGATAAATCCTCTTCTCCCACATATTCGGGGTTGTTACAGTAAATATACTGCCCTCCTCCCGCCTTTTGAAATGTTACGGGAATGGGGGTTATTTCTGCAAAACAGGAAAAAGAAAAGAGAAGCCCCGATAGTACTAATATACCAAAGAAAATTTTTTTCATATTAAAACCTCCTTATACTTCCAAAGCTGAGGCGATGCAGGTTTCCAGTAAAGTCCAATCTGTTACCGAAGAGGATTTTAATGCGATATCGCACTGAGAGGTCAATTTGATTAATTGAGTCAATTGCTGTTCAGACAGCCGCTTTGCGGTAGCGGTATGGAGTTTTACAACATAAGGATGAAGTCCGGTTGATTGAGGGGTAGGATTGCTGCACCGTTTAATTTTATAAATATCGCAAAAGGATTTGGACAGAAATCCAATAATTTTAATCGGACTTTCCCGTAACGTTTTCAAGTCAGAAAGAATGGAAAAAGCAGTTTTATTTTGCTTATTCAGCACTGCATTGCTTAAATCAAAAATGCGGTTTTCCGTTGATTTGATGACCACACGGTCAATTAATTCCGTAGAAATCACCTGATCCTCCGCACAACTGCACAGCTTATTGATTTCGTGCTCCAAATGAAACATAGCAGAGCCGCAACAGGAAATGAGATGTTCTATAGTTTTTATGGTAATTTTCTTTTTTTGTTGTTGAACCAAAATGGTAATCCAGGTTTTTAACTGTGCCTCCGTCATTTGATTGCATTCTACGGGTTCTGTTAATGCCAGCAATTTTTTTTGTTTTTTGTCAATTGCCTGTTCAGCAAAGACAATACAGGCATAATCGGGAACCTCTTCTAATATTTTTTGAAGAAATTCTTTATCTGCCGCCTTGGGACTTTTGAATACGCCCGTATCCTTCAAAAGCAACAGCTTTTTTTCTGCAAATACAGGGGGTGTTTGCAAAAATTGTTCTATTTTATCCGATTCAATTTTATCCGTTTTATATAAATTAAAATCTCGGAAACTTTCTTCCTTTACAATCAGGTCAGTAATTTGCTTGCAATATTGCTGTACCAAATAAGGCTCCTCTCCGTAGAGTAGGTAAACGGGGCGGATCATTTCTTGGTTCAGTTCTTGTTTTAATTCCTCCGGTTTCATAGAAGTTCCTCCTGTTCGTTACAATATTCCGGCAATAATCTTATGATGTTGCCGTTTTTAATCAGAAAACGCATCGTTCCGTATTGTTGATGGGAATAAGGAATACCGAATACCTTTGCATGATCTGTGTTGAAATCCACTGTAAGCTGAGCGGAATCGGAAGGTTTTTTGCTGATTTCCGCAATGAGTTGACTGTTTTGGTGCCATAGCAGTTTCCCCTCCGGATAGAGGGTACAGCTTTGATGCTCATCCGGAAGAAAAGCATAAGGCTGACTGAATTCCGCTTGCTTTGCCCCTATTTTGGTTCCGATTCGGGAGGCTTCTTTCCAAAGCCGTTGGTCAGAGGGAATCAGATATTGATTGATTGTTCTCGTTTTTCCCAAATCCCGAAAAAGTGCGACACTACCTTTATTATAATTCATAAAACAAAAAACATCAATAGTTTGAATGTTATTTTCTTGAAAATATTGTAAAAATTTATTATAATCGTAATCATATTCTTTATTTGCTTCATCTACCCCTGCCATTACCAATGTATTCTTTTGTTCTGTTTGTATTATAACAGCATGAATACATCCTTCTTGCAGGACCGTCAAAGAATCATGCTGAGAAAAATAAAATTGTTGTACACAGCTCATCATCAGACAAAAACAAGTAAAAAACAGAAAAAAGAATTGCTTCTTTTTCAAACTGAGCAAATAGAAAAAGACAATCAGAAAGCAGTAAGCACCCATCAAAAACCGATTGGGTGTTGCCAGCTCAACCAAAGGCAATTTGGCAAGCCATTCCAAAGGGGAAAATACCAACGAAGAAAATCCTTCCAGCAAATTGGCTTCCAAGGGTGCAATGACAGGAAAAAGATTTGCTGTCAGAACAAATAAAAAGATGCCGGCAAGGACCATGGGGAACAAAGGAACCACAATCATGTTTGCCGCCAACGCTGCTAAGGGAAGCTGATGGTAAAAACAGATTAGGATCAGAATAGATGTTAAATAGGAAGAAACTGACACATAAACCAAATTTAACCATATGTTTTTTCCAAAAATACGTTCGAAAAATGCTTGAATAACAGGCAAAAAAGCAACAATTCCAAAGGTGGAGCAAAAGGAAAGCAAAAATCCTGCTTCAAATAACTGATTTGGTTGAAACAGCAAAATAAAAAATGCTGCCAAAAACAGGGAATTGATCGAATCCGATTCTGCTCTGACACAATCTGCCAGAAGAAATAAAAATCCCATGATACATGCCCGAAGCACAGACGCCTGTCCGCCCATGAATAAGGCAAGAAAAAGAGGGACGGGCAAGCAAATCAAACGGTTCAAAGGATAGGAAATTCCCATCAGATTCAAAAGTGACAAAATACCAAACAGTAAAATCGTCACATGAAGCCCTGATACTGCCAAAATATGAGAGGCTCCTGTTTTTAAGAAAATATCCTTTTGTGTGGAGGAAAGAAAGGATCGGTCTCCCGTGGATATGGCAATTAAGATCCCTTTCATGGGAGGAGAGAGAAAACGGTCAAGATAAGAAATCATCCATCCTCTTAATCGTAAAGGGGCATAAATAATTTGATTCAAGACAGAGGGAGCTTGCAAGGAAAGTGTTGGATTGGTGCAAGAAAAAGAAAATCCCTTTTGGGATAAGTATTCTCCGAATCCTTTTTCCTTTCGTATCATTACATCCGAGGAAAAAACCTGACCCTCTCCCGAAATCACATCCCCTGCTTGAAGAGATTCATCGGAATTCATCCATAATTTTAATCGGGTTGAAGTTCCGTTAATTGAAGATAGGGAAACTTGATAAGAGGATGTTCCCGAATCCTTGATTTTTGGGGTATTGCTGATTGTTCCGCAAAAAGAAACGGTTTGTCCGTCTAAAGAAAGAGCTTCTTCCTTTTTGACAGTTTCGTGAAAATAAAAATCTCCGACCCCAAATCCGAAAAAGAGAAGCAACAAAAGAAAAACAGGAGATTTGTGTAAGATGCTCAGGGAAAGACAAATCAAGAAAAATAAAATACCGCAAAACAGTAATTGTTTTGCGGCGTAGGAACAGCAATAAATTCCCAGCATAAAAGAAAGGGAAAACCAGATGAGCGGTCGCTTCATTATGCAGGATCCTCTTCCAAAGCATTTTCCAGCCAAATTTCTGCCAAATCCAGAGCAAGATATAAACCTTCACGATTTACCTTATTTAACACCTTTTCCTTGCCGCTTCCCGAATTGGTCTGAAGAGTTA
>JAZQHN010000052.1:0-5149 GCA_045540615.1 Clostridia bacterium | reverse complement strand
GATGCAACAAATTCGTTTTGATAATAGCTGCACCAATGAATTTATGGTCTTATCATTAGGCTTTTCTACCATAGTGTTATTGGTAGCAGGTTGTATTATTGATCAAAAGCAAATCGGAACAATTTTAAAAAAGGGAGGTCTGTATGCTGTATTGGCAGGGATTTCCAATGGTTTAACCAATTATACTACGTTGATTGTCAATACTTTGCTTCCCATTTCTTTGTCATCGCCCATTTCGGCAGGTGCAAAAATCGTAGTAACTTATATCATTTCGAAACTGTTATTCCATGAACAGTTTTTGAAGCGGCAGGTTGCAGGTGTTATTTTAGGTGCGATTGCATTGATTTTATTGAATTTATAGCAGGAGAAAATCAGATGAAACAATTAAAGGTGGGTATTATCGGGGTCAATAAAAGAGGGAGATATCTTGCTTCTTTGTTTGATGAACAAAAAAATGTGATTCTTTCTGCTATTTGCGATCATAATCCGGAGCATTTGGAACAAACAAGGAAATTTTTAGAGGAAAAAGGAGTAAAAAGAATTCAATGTTTTGAGCAAGCAGAGGATTTATTCCAAAGCGATGTGAATGTAGTTTGTATTGCGACGGATGCTGTTTATCATGTCCCTTTGGTTGTTCGGGCGATGGAAGCTGGGAAACATGTTCTTAGTGAAATTCCTGCCATTTATTCTTTAGAAGAAGCCAAGCAACTGAAGGAAGTAACCAAAAAACATCCGGAGTTAAAATACATGGCTGCAGAAAATTGTTGTTTTTGGGCATTTATCCAAGCCTGGAAAACAATGTATGAAGATGGGAGATTCGGAGAGATTGTTTATGCAGAAAGCGAGTATCTTCATGCAAAGGATTTTAATGAATATCAAGTAGAAGATTATCCTGCAGATAGTTGGAGAAACTTTTATCCTGCCATTCAATATATGACCCATAATATAGGGCCTCTTCTTTATATTATGAATGACAGATGTATCAGTGTAACGTGCTTAGAATCGGAGATTGTCTATAACCCCTATAAAAAGGAATCTCAAACCGGAGTTGCTTTATTGAAAACCGAAAAAGGAACAATGATCAGAATATTGATTTGTTTTGGTGCTTATGTGGGCTTTGATCATAATTTCAGAATATTGGGAACAAAGGGGACAGCAGAAACGGATATGACAAAGCCGTTGGATAAAGCTCATTGCTGGGCAAAATTTTCGAACATTCCGGGAAGTATTGACGAAAAAATAGAGATTCCGGTTACGGTTCAATTTCCGGGTGAGCCAGAAATGGACGGGCATGGTGGCGCGGATAAAAAAATGATTGCGGCATTTACGGAATGTGTGTTAAAAAACACCAAGCCTCTTATTGATGTTGATTTGGCAATCCAAATGTCCTTGCCGGGTATATTGGCTCATGAATCTGCCCAAAAAGGCGGAATTACTGTAGAAATACCTGTAATTAACTAAATATCAGAATCCACTCTTACTGTGTTGTGCATTTGATTAGAGCCAACAGGAAAGGGTGGATTTTTTTATAAAAACTTCCTTTTATAACATTTTTAAAGGATTGACATTATTCTGAAATTATGATATACTAATAAGAAGAAATTAAAAGAGAGGAGTGCCTGTAGTTGTGAATCGAAAACAACAATTTGTAGCAGAAATAAAGCCGATTTTAGAACAAGTATATCCGGATTCTTGCTGTTCTTTGGATTTTGAAAAGCCTCATGAACTTTTGATTGCAACTCAACTGGCGGCACAATGTACCGATGCCAGAGTGAATTTGGTAACTCCTGCACTTTTTGAGCGTTATCCCAGCATAGATGCATTTGCAGAAGCGGAGCAAGGAGAGCTGGAAGAATATATCCGTTCTACGGGATTTTTTCGAAATAAGGCGAAAAATATAATCGGATGCTGTCGGATGCTCCGTGATGAGTTTGGCGGGATTGTTCCCGGTACAATGGATGAATTGACTCGATTACCCGGTGTGGGCAGAAAAACTGCCAATATTATTTTAGGGGATGTATACGGTCTCCCTTCGGTTGTGGTTGATACTCATTGTATCCGCCTTTCCAACAGAATGGGTCTCACCAAGCAAAAAGATCCTGTCAAAATAGAAATGGAACTGAGAAAAATTGTTCCTCCTGACTATCAGACTAAATTTTGTCATACCTTGGTATTTCACGGCAGAGCATACTGTAAGGCTCAGCGACCTGATTGTGAGCATTGTCCCATCAATGAGCTTTGTCCCAAGATTATGACAAAAAAGAAATAACAGATTCAATCAAAGAAAGGAATATACAAACCATGAAACAGATTTTATTAGGAAATCAAGCTGTGGCAAGAGGATTTTATGAAGCCGGTGCAAAAGTGGTTTCGTCCTATCCAGGAACCCCCAGTACAGAGGTAACGGAATTTGCCGCTTTGTATGATACGATTTATGCAGAGTGGGCACCAAATGAAAAGGTTGCGGCAGAAACTGCTATCGGTGCGGCTGTAGGTGGTGTAAGAGCTGCTGCTTGTATGAAACATGTCGGTCTGAATGTTGCTGCTGATCCTGTCTTTACTGTATCTTATACAGGTGTAAACGGCGGATTGGTTCTTGTGGTAGCAGATGACCCCGGAATGCATTCCAGTCAGAATGAACAGGATACCAGACGGATTGCTATGGCAGCGAAAATTCCGGTATTGGAACCTTCTGACAGTACAGAATGTAAAGAATTTACCAAATTAGCGTTTAAGCTTTCGGAAGAATACGACACTCCTGTTATTTTGCGGTTGTGTACAAGAGTGGCACACTCTCAGAGCTTGGTTGAGCTTTGCGAGCCGGAAACGTTTGAAAAGAAAGAATATGTGAAAAATCCCGGAAAATATGTCATGATGCCTGCTATGGCGAAGGTTCGTCATCCTCTGGTAGAAAAACGAATGAAGGATTTGGCGACTTTAGCTGAAACTGCAGAATTTAACAGAGAAGAAAAAGGAACAGGTAAAATCGGTGTCATCACTTCCTGTACTTCTTATCAATATGTAAAAGAAGCTCTTCCTGAAGCAGGAGTATTAAAATTAGGTATGACATATCCCTTGCCTGCAGAAAAAATCAAGCATTTTTGTAGTCAATATGAAACAGTGTATATCATCGAAGAATTAGAACCTGTAACGGAAGAATTTTGTCGTCAGTTAGGATTAGAAGTAATTGGAAAAGAAAAGTTTCCCATGGAAGGAGAATATAGTACAGAACTTATTCGTTCTTTAATTTTGAATGAAAAATCAGAAAGCTTTACCATTGATGAAACCCTTCCTATTCGTCCGCCCGTGTTGTGTGCAGGTTGTCCTCACAGAGGCGTTCATTATACGTTGAAAAAATTAGGAGTTCGTGTTACAGGGGATATCGGTTGTTACACCTTAGGTGCTCTTGCCCCTATGCAAAGTATTGATACTTGCGTTTGCATGGGTGCCAGCATCGGCATGATGCACGGTATGGAAAAAGCAGATGCTGTTTCTGCAGAAAATACCGTAGCAATTTTGGGGGATTCTACCTTTGTTCACAGCGGAATTACAGGACTTGTAAATATGGTATACAATCAGTCCACCGGGACAGTTATTATTTTGGATAACTCTATTACCGGTATGACAGGGCATCAGCAAAATCCCACAACAGGTAAAACCTTAAAGGGAGATCAGACAACTGCTATTAATCTGGAAGCTCTTTGTAAATCAATAGGCATCAATCGTGTCAGAGTGGAAGATCCCTTTGATTTGAAAGGCTTGGAACAGGCAATTAAGGAAGAATTGGCGGCACGGGAGCCTTCTGTGATTATTGCACGCAGACCTTGTGCATTGCTGAAAAACGTTACCTTCCCCGGTCCTGTTTCCATTGATGAAACAAAATGTGTAAACTGTAAAATGTGTATGAAAATCGGTTGTCCTGCCATTTCCCTGAAAAACGGAAGACCGGTCATTGACCAAACGGTATGTAACGGCTGCGGACTGTGTAAACAGGTTTGCAAACCCGGTGCCATTGGATAAGAAAGGACGGAAACAACTATGAATATTATGATTGTTGGTGTTGGCGGTCAGGGAACTCTGCTTGCCAGCAGAATATTAGGGCAGACTGCAGTGTCTGCGGGATATGATGTTAAAGTTTCAGAAGTACACGGAATGTCACAAAGAGGAGGAAGTGTTGTTACCTATGTCCGCTACGGGGAAAAGGTGCATTCTCCTATCGTAGAAAAAGGTTCTGCAGATGTGATTCTTGCTTTTGAAGAACTGGAAGCATACCGTTGGATTGAGTATCTGAAACCGGAAGGAACATTGATTGTTAACACTCAGAAAAAGGATCCCATGCCTGTTATTACAGGAGCAATGGAATATCCTGAAAATATTTTGGATACCTTAATGAAAAAAGGAATTAAAACCGTTACAGTAAACGCTTTGGAAAAAGCGATGGAAGCAGGAACGGCTAAGGCAACCAATGTGGTTCTGATGGGTGTGTTTGCGGCTCACTGTCCCATGAAACGTGAGCAATTTGAAGAAGCTTTGGTGGCAACTGTACCTCCCAAATTTTTGGAAGTGAATCAAAAAGCATTTGCTTTGGGATATGACTTAAAATAAGAAAGAAGGAAACAAAATGGCAAACTATTATCAACCGGAGATTGAATGTGCCTCCCCGGAAAAAATTAAGGCACTTCAAGACGAACGTCTTGTCAAACAAGTAAAACACGTTTATGAAAATGTGCCTTACTACAAAAAGCTTATGGACGAAAAAGGTGTGACACCCGATGATATTCAATCTACAGCCGACTTACATAAGCTTCCCTTTTTGACGAAAAACGACTTGCGAGAAGCTTATCCCTACGGATTGTTGGCAAAACCTCTTTCTGATTGTGTCAGAATTCAGTCCACCAGCGGTACCACAGGAAAACGTGTTGTTGCCTTTTATACCCAGCATGACATTGACCTTTGGGAGGATTGCTGTGCCCGTGCTATTATGGCTGTTGGCGGAACAAAAGATGATGTATGTCATGTTAGCTACGGATATGGATTGTTTACAGGCGGTCCCGGATTAAACGGTGGTTCTCACAAGGTAGGGTGTCTGACTCTTCCCATGTCCTCCGGTAACACAGAACGGCAAATTCAATTTATGCGTGATTTAGGC
>JAZQHN010000051.1:0-7444 GCA_045540615.1 Clostridia bacterium | reverse complement strand
ATTCTTTGGATTCTGACTGTATTCAAATTGGTTTTTTAAAACTTTTAAAAGGATCTAAAATCAGAAATGAAGCAAAACAATATCAATATCGGTATTCTCATTATGCACCGTATGAAATTTACGATAACCAATTCATTACTTCCGAGCAAGTATTTCGCTTAGAAAAAATTGCAGAAACAGTAGAGCGATATTATAACAGTCAAGCATTTGAGAACAGTATTTCATATGTTGTTAATAAATTCAATACTGCATTTGAATGCTACGAAAGTCTATCAAAAAAATTTGATAATAGGGGAGCTGTTTCTCAAAAAAATCTTTATGCTATTTTACATGAATTTTTTGTCGAGAATTTTGGGGAAGATCGATTATTTTCTGAATGGTTAAAATTTGATTGGTTAAAGCAAACAAAAGGAAGCACTTTGCCTGATTATTTGGGAAAAACCGAATTTCTTCAACCCGTTCTTTTCCAATTATTGGAGCAGGAACAATTTAGGAGCAATTATTTTACAGAAGTTGCTCATTTGAAAAATAAAGATATTGTGAAAAAAAGCTTCATTGCAAAATTTAATTTTAATGAAGAAAGAATCTTTTTATTTTATCAGGAAAAAGTTTTTGATATTACAAAAGAATATAATAACATAAATAAAGTGAATTTGTAAAAAAGCCTTGTCTTTTTCCGTATTATTTGGTATAATAATTTTAAGAAAGAAAATTAACATCAGAAAAGAGTGGATGAATATTGTCAGAAAAGAAAATTCACAAAACATCCATAGGCGGTCAAGCAGTTATTGAAGGAGTCATGATGAAAGGTCCTCGTGAAATGGCAATAGCTGTTCGTAAGCCGGATGGTGAAATTATAATTGAAAAAAAAGCAGTTAATACACTTGCAATGAAACATAAAATTTTTAAGTTCCCTATTTTAAGAGGTGTTGTTTCTTTTTTTGAATCTATGATTACAGGGGTTCGTTCCTTAATGTTTTCTGCTGAATTTTTTGATTTGGAAGAAGAACAACCATCAAAGTTTGATTTGTTTTTAGAACGAAAATTTGGGAATAAATTAAAAGATATTGTGATTTACAGCAGTGTTTTTTTCGCATTGGTATTTTCAATTTTATTATTTTTTATGCTTCCTGCATTTATTTCCGGATTTTTGAGAAAAGTAATTGCGAGCAATACTGTGATAGTCGCGTTGGAAGGACTTATCAGAATATCAATTTTTATGATTTACTTATTGCTTGTTTCAAGGATGAATGATATCCAAAGAGTATTTATGTATCACGGAGCTGAACATAAAAGTATTCATTGCTACGAGCATGGTGAAGAGCTGACGGTTGAAAATGTAAAAAAACACACCCGTCTTCATCCAAGATGCGGCACAAGCTTTTTACTAATCGTTATGATTATCAGTATCTTTATTTTCCTATTTATAAAAAGCGATCATATGTTTTTGCGATTGGTTTACAGATTGCTTCTTTTGCCGGTTGTTGCAGGCATTTCTTATGAAATTATTAAATTAGCAGGAAGATATGATAATAAATTTACACGTGCAATCAGCAAACCGGGCATGTTGCTTCAATATATGACAACCGTAGAACCCGATGATTCCCAGATTGAAGTTGCAATTGCATCTTTGAAGGCTGTTATTCCTGAAAATAAAGAGGAAGATAAATGGTAATTAATGAACTAAGGCAAAAAGCAATTAACAGGTTAATCCATGCCGGAATCAGCGATACCGCAGCTTTGGATGTAATGGTTTTAATGAAACATGTTTGGAATACAGATGAAATCGGATTGGTTATGCATGGGAATCAACAGGCAGATGACGATATGTCCCGTGAATTATTTTCTCTGTTAGAGCGACGTTGCAAGGGCGAACCAATAGCGTATTTGTGTGGCTCAAAAGAATTTATGTCTCATTCCTTTTTTGTGGAACCGGGTGTTTTAATTCCAAGAGGGGATACGGAATGTGTTGTTGAATGTGCATTGTCCTTGCTTTCAACCGATACTCCAAGGATTCTTGATATTGGAACCGGAAGCGGGTGTATTGCTATTAGCATAGCAAAAGCACTTCCGAAAGCGTTAGTATTTGCTTTGGATGTTTCTGATGTTGCATTGCAATGTGCAAAGAGTAATGCTGAAAAAAATAATGTGAATATTCTGTTTCAGAAAATGGATATATTAACCGAAGAACCTAATGGGAAGTTTGATTTAATAATTTCAAATCCCCCTTACATTTGTTCTGAAGTTGTGGAAAAATTAGAAGGTACAGTTAAGGATTACGAGCCGCACTCTGCATTAGATGGAGGCGAGGATGGATTACTATTTTATAAAAGACTAATTCCTTTAGCATCCAATCATTTGAATTTGGGCGGTTCGCTTGTTTTAGAAATCGGTTATGATCAAGGAAAAAAAGTGAGTCAATTGATACAATCGGATAAATCCTTTGCTTCACCCCGGATGATTTACGATCTTGCCGGAAGAGACAGAGGTGTTTATACAACAAAAGAAAAGGATGTGAAATAATGAAAAATTTTTTCAAAAAATTTAAGGAATTTGCATTTCGGGGAAATGTAGTTGACTTGGCAGTAGGTATGATGATCGGGTCTGCATTTACAAAAATCGTGACTTCTGTTGTCAATGATTTATTTATGCCTATCATCAGTATTTTCACCGGTAAGATGGATTTTACCAACTTGTTCATTGCACTGGATGGTAAGGAATATGCCACCTTAAAAGCTGCACAAGATGCGGGTGCTCCTTGTTTTACCTATGGAAATTTTCTGTCATCTTTGTTTGATTTTCTGTTAATGGCATTGATTATTTTCATGTTTGTAAACTTCTTAAGCAAGTTGAAAAAACCGGAACATCCCAAAGAGGCACCGCGTACCTGTCCTTATTGCAAATCCGAAATTGCAAAGGATGCAACCAGATGCCCTCATTGTACATCAGAATTAGAGCTTTAATGCTATGCCCTCGGATACGGGGGCATCATTTTTTAGAAAGGTTGAGATTGGTATGATTCATTTTTTAAATCGCATTCAGCATAAGTACAAGGGAATCCCTAATTTGATGAAAGGAATCGTAATTGGAAGCGTAATCGTTTATTTGTTAGGATACTTTGGTGTTCGTACCGTTCAACTGTTGGGTTTGTTTCCGGAACAGGTAATGAACGGTGAGATATGGCGAGTCGTCAGTTTTGTATTTTTGATGCCTGTAGGCAATCTTCTTTTTGCAGCATTTGTGTTTTATTTTTATTATTTAGTCGGTTCTGCGTTAGAACAAGAATGGGGAAGCCTTGTTTTTACTGCTTATTATGGTTGCAATATTTTGTTAACTGTTTTGATCTCTTTGCTTGGTGGTATACCTGTAACCAGTG
This sequence comes from Clostridia bacterium, assembly GCA_045540615.1. GTDB lineage: Bacteria > Bacillota > Clostridia > HGM11514 > HGM11514 > SIG438. The sequence continues at coordinate 4,068 of JAZQHN010000051.1, read as the reverse complement.
CGGCATCAATAAACTTATCTCTTTTTCTTGCTTTCGGTTATTTGTTTCCGGATTACACAATTTTATTGTTTATGTTTATTCCGATCAAAATGAAATATCTGGCATGGTTCTATGGTGTTTATACATTATATCAGGCGATTGTGATACCCGGAATATTTGGAAAACTACTTGTTCTTACTGGATTGATCACTTTTGTACTTTTTTTCTATTCCGAGTTGTATCAGAAAATTCAAAATCATTCATCAATTCAGAAAAACAGAAGAAAATTTCAAACTGCGAAATCAGCTTCCAATAATCATTTGAGAATCATTCGGCATCAATGCGAGATTTGCAAAAGAACAGAATTAGACGATCCTAATTTGGAATTTCGTTATTGTTCCGGATGTGATGGTTATCATGAATATTGTTTGGAACATTTGGGAACTCATGTTCACATAAAAGATTTGGATAAAAATTAAAAAGGTATTGTATCTTGAACTGTTTTGTGGTATAATATATAAGTTGAAATAGATTAAAAATCTGGGATGTGAGTCTTTGGAAGAAAATAAAATTATTATTCAGAAACAAATATTACCTGTGATTCCGTTGCGGGGAGTAGTCATCTTTCCGTACATGCTGATGCATTTTGATATTGCAAGAAAAAAATCGATTGCAGCCTTGGGAGAAGCCATGGCTCATAATCAACTTGTCTTTTTTGTTACGCAAAAATCAGCAGAAACAGAAGAACCAAAACAAAAAGATTTATATACAACTGGAACCATCGCCCGTATCAAGCAAATGCTAAAATTACCGGGAGATGGTATTCGTGTTTTGGTAGAAGGATTGAATAGAGCGGAACTTTCTGCCTTTTTTGAGGGAGAAAGGTTTGTGGCTTGCGAGGTAACTCAACGAGAAGAACAACAATCTTCCTTGGAGCCGGAAGAACAAGAAGCGATGAAACGGAAATTGTTGGATATTTTTGAAGAATACCGTCATGTCGGAGGGAAAACTCCTGAGGATGCTATTAAATCCTTGAAATATATGGATGATCCGGATAGAATGACAGATGTAATTGCCTCCGGTGTTGCGTTAAATGTGTCCAAGAAACAAAAATTGCTTCAGGAATTTGATCCTTACAAGCGAATTATGCTCTTGATTTCCATGCTGATTCGGGAATTAAATATTATACAAGCTGAGCAAAAAATTAACCAAATGGTTAAAAGCCAAATGGATCATAACCAAAAAGAATATTTTTTAAGAGAGCAAATGAAAGCTATTCAAAGCGAGCTTGGAGATACTTCTGAAGAGGAAATAGAGCAATATCGTTCTAAATTCGAGCAATTAGGTTTAACCGGTGACACAAAGGAAAAGTTAGAGAAAGAGTTAGATCGTCTTGGAAAGCTTCCGTCTTCTTCGCAAGAGGCATCTGTTTTGCGTTCTTATTTAGATGTGGTCTGTGAATTGCCTTGGAATGTTTCTTCAAAAGAAACCATTGATTTAGAGCTTGCAAGTGAGATTTTGAACAAAGATCATTACGGATTAGATGATGTCAAAGAACGAATTATTGAATTTTTAGCTGTAAAGAAACTAACAGGCACACTACGTGGTCCTATTCTTTGTTTGGTTGGTCCTCCGGGAGTGGGGAAAACATCTATTGCTAAATCTGTTGCCCAAGCTTTGGGTCGTTCCTATGTTCGTCTTTCTTTGGGCGGAGTCAGAGATGAAGCTGATATCAGGGGTCATAGAAAAACCTATATTGGAGCAATGCCGGGAAGATTGATTGAAGCAATCCGTCAAGCAAAGACCAATAATCCTTTGATTCTACTTGATGAAATTGATAAAATGAGTCATGATTTTCGGGGAGATCCTGCATCTGCAATGTTAGAGGTGCTTGATGGTGAACAAAATCATAGCTTCAGAGATCATTATTTAGAGGTTCCTTTTGATTTATCCAACGTGCTGTTCTTGACAACAGCAAATCAATTTGAATCCATTCCTGCACCTTTGCTTGACCGTATGGAAGTGATTCAAATTTCCGGGTATACAAATTATGAAAAGAAAAAAATTGCTGAACAGTATCTGATTCCAAAACAAAGAAAAGAAAATGGCTTAACCGGACGACAAATTACTTTTCGTGATGATGTAATTTCAGATATTTTAGATTACTATACCCGTGAATCGGGAGTACGTCAGTTAGAACGTGAAATTGGAACGATTTGCAGAAAAGCTGCACGGAAGATTGCACAAGGAACTGTTAAATCGGTCAGAATTTCTTCTTCCAATCTGGAAATTTTTTTAGGAAAGCAAAAATACCATGTAAATTTGGCGGATTCTGTTGATGAAATCGGAGTTTCGAATGGTCTTGCTTGGACTTCTGCAGGCGGAGTTACTTTGACTGTAGAAGTAAACATTATGGATGGAAATGGTAAAATTGAATTGACAGGAAAATTGGGCGATGTGATGCAGGAATCAGCAAAAGCAGCAATCAGTTATTTACGTTCTCAAGCCATTCGTTTTGGTATTGATTCGGAATTTTATAAAAACAAGGATTTGCACATTCATGTTCCTGAGGGAGCAACTCCCAAAGATGGTCCATCTGCCGGGATTACAATTGCAACCGCAATCCTTTCTGCTTTAACCGGAATTCCTGTTCGACATACGGTTGCTATGACAGGCGAAATTACATTACGCGGTCGAGTTTTGGCAATTGGAGGTTTGAAAGAAAAAACCATGGCAGCATACCGTGCCGGAATTAACACCGTTTTGTTCCCGGAAGAAAATAAAAAGGATTTAGACGATATTCCTGAAGAAATCCGAGACAAAATGGAATTAATTCCTGTCAACCATATGGAGCAGGTTGTAAAGTTGTCATTGACAGCAATGCCCGAGCCGAAAGATGTTTCTTTCTATTCTCCTCAAGTGAAAGAAGAAATAGAATTGAGACAGTAAGGAGGTTGCTATGAATGTAAATAAAGCTGAAATGGTTATGTCAGCTGTTTCAAAAAAACAATATCCTAAAGGTGGTTATCCCGAAATTGTATTTGCAGGCAGATCAAATGTTGGAAAATCTTCTTTGATTAATAAGCTGTGCAACCGAAACAAGTTGGCAAGAATCAGTGCAAATCCCGGTAAAACTGCAACGATCAATTTTTACGATATTGAAAATAAGCTTTATTTTGTTGATTTGCCAGGTTACGGATATGCAAAAGTTTCCTGGAACGAAAGACAAAAATGGGCTGATATGATTAATGAATATTTAGAGCAAAGTCCCTTTTTATCCTCAATTTTTCTTTTAGTTGACAGCAGGCATAAGCCTACAAAAGATGATTGTATGATGATGGAATGGATAAAGAGCACAGGAATTGAATTTCGTGTTATTGCTACGAAATCAGATAAAATTTCCAAAAAAGCCGGGGAGGAAAATAAAAAAATAATTATGGATACTTTGGAACTTTCCGACCCGGAACTGATTTACCTGTTTTCAGCGAAAAATGGAACAGGTAAAGAGGAGGTTTGGAATTATATTGACAATGTGATTGAAAGGAGTGCTGCTACGTGATTGCACCGAAAGGAACAAAAGATATTATGCCCGGTGAGGTACATAAATGGCATTATATTGAAGAAAAAATAAAAGATATTTGCAAACGATTTGGATACAAACAACTGAGAACTCCCGTCTTTGAATATACCGAGCTTTTTGACAGAGGAATCGGGGATACTACAGATGTGGTTCAAAAAGAAATGTACACTTTTATGGATAAAGGCGGGAGAAGTATCACCCTTCGTCCTGAAGTAACTGCAGCTGCGGTACGTGCTTATTTAGAACACAATTTATATGCGGACCCCCAACCAACCAAACTTTACTATGAACAGTCTTGCTATCGATATGAAAAGCCACAGGCAGGTCGTTTAAGAGAATTTCATCAGTTTGGTGTTGAAGTATTCGGTTCAAAAGAACCATGTGTTGATGCAGAAGTCATTTCATTGGTTGCGGTTTTGTTGGACGAGCTTCAAATTTCTGATATTGAATTGAATATTAATTCCATTGGGTGCCCGCAATGCAGAAAAATTTACAATCAAGCATTGAAA
>JAZQHN010000050.1:0-11122 GCA_045540615.1 Clostridia bacterium | reverse complement strand
GCTTTTCCTGCTTTGAATACAGGAGATTTGCTTGCAGGGATAGTGATTTCTTCGTTTGTACGAGGATTCTTACCCTTTCTTGCAGCTCTTTCTCTTACTCCAAAAAAGGAGACGAATTTCCTTTTTTAATACCGAAATCTCAGCACATTCCAGGAATGTTTCTTTAACATGACGGTTTGATTCAAGGGCACTTGCTTTGGCATCACATATTCTTTCTCTGCATCATTTCTGTCCTCCAGATTATCAGAATACAATTCAATCTGTTCAATCAGTTTACAATTACCAAAATGCTCAAAAATTGTTTCCAACTCCATAGAGTCCGTCAGAGAACGGTTTACTGCAAACACTGTCAGCTCTCTGTCCTGTTCCCGATGAATTACTGATGTTTCAAGATAAGGAACATCCTTATGCTCTTCTGTAGAATAACAATCGCACTCAACAACAGGCAGCAGGGTCTTTCCGCGTCCCAATAAAGAGGCATAGAAAAAAGGGGTAAAAATGGTTTGTTTCCAAAGTTTTCCTCTTTTTTTCGTCATAATAGGAGCAATCGCATTCACAAGCTGTGCAAGACAGGCGATTTTCACCCTGTCACAGTTGTTTTGCAAGGTAATCATCATACATCCTACCACCAATGCATCCTCAAACGTATAAGAGCATTCAAATAAAGCAGGAGCATAGGCTCCTTTTCCGTCCTGCTTTAAGCCTTCCCTGAATAAATTCCATTCATCAAAGGATAAATTCATCTGCTTATCGGAGCCCATGATTTCACGGATAGAATCGCACATTGCCGCTACCGATTTGATATATCGGTTCATATCCGTTGATTTGGCAAGATAATCTTCTGTAGAATAAGTTCCCTTTGCATAATACTGGTGAATAGACAGATAATCAACAAAAGGATAGGTATGATATAGCACCGTTAATTCCCATTCTCCGAAACGGGGCATATTACGGTGAGAGCTTCCGCAAGCAACCAATTCAATTTCAGGATCAATCCGTTTCATCATTTTTGCTGTTTCCGCTGCCAATCTTCCATATTCTTCAGGGGTTTTCCGACAAGGTTGAGCGATACCGCCCATTTCATTTCCAAGACACCATGTTTTTATTCCAAAAGGCTGTTCAAAGCCGTTTTTCCGTCTCAAATCAGCATAATGAGTATGGGAGATGCCATTACAATATTCCAGGCAGTTACAGGCATCTTCCACTCCTCTTGTACCCAGATTGACGCCCATCATTACAGAAGTGCCTGCCCTTTTCGCCCACTCTTGAAACTCATCAATTCCAACCTGATTTGTTTCAGCAGAATTCCAGGCAGCATTCAATTTACAGGGACGATTTTTCTTGTCTCCAATCCCATCCTCCCAATGATAAGCAGACAAAAAATTTCCACCGGGATAACGAACAATGGGAATCTTCATTTCTTTTACTTTTTTCATTACATCCTGCCGAAATCCCATATCGTCTGCATCAGGATGATTCGGCTCGTAAATCCCGCCATAGACCACTCTGCCGATATGCTCTACAAAAGAACCGTAAAGCCGGTCATCAATTTCGCCGATAGCATAATAAGAATTCACTCTTAATTTCGCTTTCATTCGCATCATCCTTTCAAAGGTTTCTTTTTTATAAATTCCACTTTTTCAGCATTTGTTTTTCAAATTCCAAAATATAACGGGCTTCTTTATCAATTCTTTGTTCACAAGGATGATCAACCAGGTCACGGAATACATGAATGTCTCTTCCTACCTCGCCACCCTGCATAACGAATGGTTCACAGATAATTCTTCCCTTATAATTGATGTCTGAAAGCGCCTTGAAAATCTCATCCCAGTCAAGATGCCCTTTGCCGGGAGCAGTTCTGTTATTTTCTCCTGTATGAAAGCTCGTCAGCTTATCTCCTACCAGACGAATGGCATCCCCAATGGAGTTTTCTTCAATATTCATATGATATGTATCAAGCAGCACTCCGATATTAGGGCTGTCGATTTCTGCAACATAAGAAAGCGCTTCCGCGGCTGTATTGATTAAACAGGTTTCAAAACGATTTACCGCTTCCACACAGTAAGTAACACCGCAATCTTCTGCAGTTTTAATAATAGAACGCATACTCTTGATACTGTTGTCCCAGTATGCTTTTTTATCGGTTAAGATACAATCAGGGGTTCCCCAACCTGCATAGCTGACACCGGAAAGAAGAGTTCCATCCATTTTTTCAATCTGCCCGATGATTCTTTGAAGATATGTAACGCCTCCTGCTCTTACAATTTCATCAAGAGAGGATACATCGTAAGTCGGGTCAAGTCCCAAGCTGTAAGTCAGTTCAATGCCTTCTTCATCTGCCAGTTTTTTCAAGGATTTCAGCTTTTCGTCCGTCATTTCCAACAGAGGCTGTGCCTGAAATTCCAACACATCATAACCGATTTCCGCCGCTTTTTTGATATATTTGGCATGGTCTGCATCCCAGTTCTTTTCCCAAAAGTTCATAAAAATTCCCAGTTTATTCATTTTATCCTCCTTACAGTTGATCTGTTTCATATTCCAGATAGGTGCTAAAAGCTTCCTTTACCACATCCATACAATGCCCGTAAGTAATTGCCAGATGGTGCTTATAACCGTTTTTCGCCATATAATTGGACAGGCCATCCATATTGTCCCGTTCTACTACCTTTCCGCTTCCGAAAAATTCGGGCTCAATGGGGTCATCGGTAAAACGCCCCTGAGTCACAAATCCGTAAATCTTTCCGTTTTCCGTCTTAATACTTCCCAAGGTAATGTCACCTGATTTGATTTTTCCTTTATTGACCCCCACACCGCTTCCTTCTCCAAAGGATTTTTTAAACATGAGATGTTCAATGATTGTACCCTTTCCTTCCAGCATAGAGGGAGCAACAGGGCCGCAATGGAACATGATTGCCTTGTCATCCGCATCCCCGTAATTGTTGTTAAAATCAAGAAGCATACAAGGAGTGTTGCTTGCCAAAGAAAGAGCTCTCATCATGATCGCATTGGTTACATCCACCTCACAGGAAGCACTGATTCCAATTTCATTCAATAAACAAAGTGCAATACAAGGAGCAATGCCAAATTCCGTCTGAAATTCGTTCCAGCAACGGACTGCAATCGCCTGAAGATGATATTCTACAACAAGCTCTTCAAAAACTGCTACCGTTTTTGCCATATTGGTTAATTTTTCCTCAGGAAATCCTGAAAATGAAGTGATATTTAAAATTTGTTGTTTCTTTTCCTCAACCGCCTCATGGGAAACCCGTTTCATTCTTGCAAATACATCACTTAAATCAATGGTTTCCAGATTAATTCCCTTTTTCTGCAACGCCATTTCATCCACACGAACCGTTTTAAATGCGGTGGTTCTGGCACCAATGGCTCCGATATGAAAGGATTTCATCCCTTTCACCACACGGCATACCCCTGCAAACCGTTCCAATTCTTCCGAAAATCCGGAATCGGTGGGAGCAATGACAAATTTCTTAGTTAAGGTAAAGGGAATCTCTGCCTGACGAAACAAATTACAAATGGCAAATTTACCGCACATGGCATCCCTTCTGTGGGCAAAGTCCATCAGCCCGAATTCATCAGGATAAGCTTGCACTAAAATAGGAACATCGGCATTTTTCAGGGCAACAATGGCACCATTTTCGTCCCCGAAATTAGGAAGACACAAAATAATTCCATGAAATTTCCCCTTGTTTTCCTCTAAAAATTTCGCGTACGTTCTTCCTTCTTCCATGGTTTCCACCGCACCGTATCTGGTTTTTGATTCTTCCATGCAAATAAAGGCATATCCCGCATCCGTTACCGCTTTTTGCAATTCTTTTCTGGCATCTGCAATCAGTTCCCCGGGGAAAAATCCACGATTTCCAAAATACAATGCAAAGGTTATTTTATTGTTTGTTGCTTTCATCTTTTTCTCCTATTTCCTTCCTTTAATTTCTCTGATTTTTGCTGCAAAATGCTCTCTGTCTGCATTTAAAACAGCAGTTTTGGGAATTCCTCTTTGTTTCAGCAGTTCCACCGCCTGTCCTACATTACCTACGTCAGACACAAAATGAGCATCGGAAGACACCACAAGAGGAACCCCGTGTTTCACACAAAGCTCTGCAATCTCCATACAATTTTCCGTACAGTTGGGACGGGTCCGAAAAGAAGAAGCGTTGATTTCCACAATTTTTCCGTATTCTGCAAAGGCGCGGACTCCCTCCTCATAATCAAACCGATACTGTTCTTCTCCGCAATGGCCAATCACCTGAATGTGAGGATTTTTTGCAATATTGCACCATAATTTCGTATGAGCTTTTTTTCCCATGGGTTTGGTGATAACGCTATGAATGGAGGCAATGTTCCAATCCAGTCTGTCCATAATCCAATCGGGAAGGTCTACCCGTCCCGATTCGTCTAAAATATTCACTTCACTCCCCCGAAGAATCTCCACTCCTTCGTATTCATCAGGAACAGAGGACTTCATGCAAATAAAATACACATCATCAGGACCGCCCGGCATCAGTCCGGCATGGTCTGTCACAGCAAGAAATTGCAATCCTTTTTCCTTGGCTGCTCTGACATTTTCAAGAAGAGTGGAATAGGCATGGCCTGACATAATGGTATGGGTATGAGTATCTGCAATAATGTTCATGCCGATTCCTCCTGTTTAAATTTCATTGTTGTACAAGGATAACCTTGGGCACAAACACTCAATTCTTCTCCTGTTACAATCACCTGTGCCCGGCCATGAAACAAAGGAATTTGGGTATCTGTATCCCTATGGTGGCTATTAGGATCACCATTTCCAACCCCCAACACCCTTCCGTTCTTTACGACACAGGCGATTAATTCAGAGCAATCGGGAACCAAAACACCTCTCTCGTCCGTAATTCTTACATTTACTACGTGAATCTCAGAATCGGGGGTTACATCTTCCAACAAAATCTTACGAGAAGTTCCTGCCGTTTGCACCAAATCCGTTGCTGATTCTGCTCCACGGGTTACCGTAACAGATAACGCTCCCTCTTCAAACAACACTTCCCATTCTGCCTGCTTTTGAACCACAGCTTTTTTTCCTAAAGAACGCCCGTTTAAAAAAAGTTCTGCCTCTTCCCCGTTTGTGAAGGCGCAAACCCGCACCTTCATTCCTTCCTTCCAATTCCAATGAGGCAGAAGGTGGGCAAAAAGCTCTTTGCGATACCAACCACCCAACAAATATGCCGTATCTTTCGGGAATCCGCAAGCATCCGAAAATCCCCAATGGGACAAAACACTCGGATAACCGTAGGGAGTAGGTTCTCCTCTGTAATCAAAGCCCGACCAGACAAAACATCCTGCCACATAGGGTGTTTCAAAAATTGTTTCCATAGTTTCGGTCAGAGATTCAGAAAAATAATCAGGCCATTCTTCACCGTAACACGAAAAAATCTGTTTTTCAGGATCTGACTGATATACTCCGCGCGTGGCATAGGTAGGACAATTTTCCGTACCAATCATCACCTTGTGAGGGGTACGTTTATGAGCTTCTTCATATTCTTTGAGAAAATAGTTGACTCCAATCACATCCAACACATCAGATGCATTGGACTGCTCCAGTATGCCCCCATTCTGAGCACCTGTCACAGCACGGGTAGTATCCAGATTCAAAATCCGTTTTCTCATCTTCTCTGCAATCCGTCTGCCCCGTTCTTCCTTTTGCCAGGGTTCTTCGTTAAACAGGCTGTATAAAAATATACAGGGATGATTTCTACACACCGTCACAAGGGAATCCAACTGTCCAAGCACTTCTTCAGATGCCGAAAAATGACGATTTTCCGCCATGACAAGCATTCCCTTACGGTCACAAATCTCCAACAATTCTTCGCTTGGAGCATGATGCGCACAACGATATGCATTGACTTCCATTTTTTTCAGACAATCAATTCGATACTCCATGAGCCCCTTTGTTACCGCTGCCCCCACTCCTGCGTGGTCCTGATGACAACAGATGCCTTTAATGGGAGTATGAATTCCGTTTAATAACATTCCTCTTTCTGCAATCCATTCTATTTGTCGAAATCCTACCGAGGCAGTAAAGGTATCCACGACCTGTTTCTCCTGAACCAATTCACATTCCAAACAATAAAGATTAGGTTCCTCAGGAGACCAAAGTTTAGGGTTTTCTGTCAAAATCTGAAATTCAGTTTGTTCTTTCGCTTCTACTCTTTGTTTCGAAATCACTCTTCCGTCAGGATGTCTCAAAGAAACAACAACCTCTGCTTGCTGTGGTTCCGCAATTCCTAATGTTGCCACAACCTTCCGATTTTCTTCTCCCCGTACAAAGCATTTGGATGGTTCAAAGTGAGTAGCTTGTCTGAAACAAAGGGTCACGGGACGGTAAATCCCCGCTCCTTCATACCACCAGCCTTCCCAACGTCTTGCATCCACAAAAACCGCAATTTCATTTTCCTCTCCCGGCAACAGATAGTCCCCTACCTGACAGGAAAAACGATTGTATCCGCTGAAATTCCTCACCGCAACAACACCGTTCACATACACGGTACTTTGTCCCAATACTCCGTCAAAAATCAGTTCTGCATCTTGGATAGGTGCTTTGGAAAGAGAAAATTTTAGATAATACCAACCGACACTCCGTTCCTTATATCCGTTTCCGGGGTCACCCTCCTTGGTAATGGAAAGTCCGGTCATCCAATCATGGGGCAGGGTTACTTCATCCCATCCTTTTTCCTCGCCATAAAAATCCAAGTGTTGCAGGGCTCCTCCCGTCTTACTGGTAGCATGATACTGCCAAATTTCCATATTTTGAGCTGACTTCATTTGTCCGAGATGAAACTTCCAGCCCGTTTTCAATTCCAGATTATAATTCGCCCATTCCATTCATCCACACCTCGCGGTAAGAAATCTGAGGAGCCGTATAATGCTCCCAATGAAGCTCAAGGGGACTGTTGCCCACATACTCTGTCTGCTTTCCGATGATTTGAATCAAACCGTTTTCTTTTAATCGTACAAAAGCATACAAAGGTTCTTTATACGGCACCAACCAATCGGTTTTACCATAATACTCCTCTACCTCTTTGCACTTAGAAGAATAATGGGAGTAGTTGGTTCCAATATATTTATGACTCATGCTGTTAATCAACTGATAATGAACGCCCCCTTTAAACAGATAGGCGTCTGCATGGTCATGTCCCGAAAAACACATAGTAACTTTATTATACCCTGCCTTTTGATTAGCAAGATAAAAAACATCCATTAAATGATGAAGATTATAGACCACCCAATCTCCTACCGCCAATGCTGCATGGGTGAAAATAAAGCAACGCTTGTCGGTTGCATCAATATCCTTTGCCAACCACTCCAATTGAACATCAGGAATATAACAGTTAAAACAATCCTTTCTCTGATTCCCTTCATGATAATCTTCATATTCACCGTTGTTTTTCATGTAGTTATTATCCAGCACAATAAAATGATAATTTCCCATATCAAAGCTGTAGTAATTTTCTTTTTGGCCCTGAAATTCCATGACTGCCTTTTTTCCACCGGGACCTTCGGTGTCGTGGTTACCCAAAACATGATATTTGGGACCTTGGAATCGATTCCATTCCTCCAACAATCTGGCTCCTGCCTCATCAGGCAACACAAAATCACCCAGCTGAATGATAAAATCGGCATTGCGTTCCGTTGCTTCGTCTATAAAACGTTCCATTCTCCATGTATTATCCCGTTCCTCCGACTGATGAACATCTGCACAAATTCCAAATAAAATTTCCTTTTTCATCTTATTTCCTCCCCATTTTTATCAGGATACTTTCATTATATAGAAAAACAATGGGAGATTCAAGAATTTTATTCCATAATTATAGACATTTATTGTGCTTTATGATATAATATACCAGGATTTTAAGAAAATTATTGAGATGGAGGAGTAAAAAACGATGATTGCAAAATATGAACGGGCGGTAGCGTCAGAAAAAAATCAGACCTTTTTTTATAAATGCAGAAATTTAAACAACCTTCCCCATTGGCACACCGAACACGAAATTGCTCTGGTGCGTTCAGGAAAGGTGGAAATCAATGTAAATAATCAGGAGTATTTATTGACGGAAGGGATGTGCGCCTTTTTCAAAAGTGGTGAAATTCATCAGATGAAAGGAACTCCTCAAAGCATTGTTCATGTAATCAAAACTTCCGTCGGCTCCCACACCGATCTTCTCAAGGAAGAACGGCTGAAATCCCCTATTCTCCGTCATTGCGAAGATATGGATCATACCTTTTGTGAAATAGAAAAAGAATTGAAGCAAAAAAAGAAATACTGTGATTTAATTGCCGATTCTCTCATTATCAGTGCTGTTGCAAGAATGTTCCGAACAGAAGAAACAATTTCTGAACAACAATCCCCCAGACCGGAGGAGGATTATAAAAAGCTTATGATGTGGATTTTGGAACATTATAATCACATCACTTTTGAAGATGCGGCAAATTATATGAATTTTTCAAAATCCTACTTTTCGAAATATTTTCAAAATCTTACAGGATTGAAATTCACCCAATATCTGAATCATCTGAAGGTGTCTGCCGCGGTGGAAAAGATTATGTCGGGAGAAAAAAATATGACCGATATTTCGGTCAGTTGCGGATTTGGTACCATTCGGAATTTTAACAGAGTCTTTAAACTTTTGACAGGGCACACCCCAAAATCGCTCCCCGTTCAATACCATTATATGATTGCAGGAGGAGATAATATTGGTTTCGATCCAACCTTAAGCGAATCAGAGTTTTTAGAATAAATGAACAAAACACAGAGAAAAAGAAAAAAGGTTGTCCCGTAATGAGACAACCTTTTTAATTCGGTATGGTTTACGCAATGCTGTCTTTGAAAGCTTTTCCTGCTTTGAATACAGGAGATTTGCTTGCAGGGATAGTGATTTCTTCGTTTGTACGAGGATTCTTACCCTTTCTTGCAGCTCTTTCTCTTACTTCGAAAGAACCGAAGCCAACCAGCTGAACTTTTTCACCGGCTTTCAGAGCTTCCTGAACAGATTCGATCAAAGCGCTTACTGCTTTGTCTGCATCCTTCTTGGACAGTTCTGCCTTTTCTGCAACCTTAGTAATTAATTCTGCCTTATTCATTCTTTATTTCCTCCTTTTCAATAATATTTAAAATAAATAAGCATGAAAACTGCTATTATATATGTTTCTCTATTCTTAGCAAAATTCCTCTTTTTTTCTCAATTTTTTTTATTTTTTCCACATTTTTATTCAAATTCCTTAATTTGGTCCCATAATGCATCCATTTCTTCCAAGGAAAGCTGGGATAATACCATGCCTTTTTGAGTGGCAAGAGCCTCCATTTTACCGAATCTGCGAATAAACTTATTAACCCCTTTATGAAGGGCTGTTTCAGGTTGAATTTTCATAAATCGTGCCGCATTCACAGCAGCAAACAGCAAATCACCAAATTCCTCTTCCTGCTCAGCCGGTGTTTTGGCAGCTGCAAGCTCCTCCACCTCTTCCCGTAACTTGTCCAACACGGGAGGCAGCTCGTCCCAATCAAAACCTACCTTCGCTGCACTTTCCTGTACCTTTTGAGCACGCATCAGGGAAGGCAAAGAGGAAGAAATTCCTTCCATTGCCTGGGTCTGAGTTTTTTGTCCTTTTTCCTTTTTCTTAATTTGCGCCCAATTTTTCAGTACATCATCGGAGGTTTTTGCCACCACATCCCCAAACACATGAGGATGACGATGAATCATTTTTTCACAAACGCACCGCAACACATCATCCATGGTAAACTCGCCCTTTTCCTTTCCGATTTGGGCATAGAATACCACCTGAAGAAGCAAATCGCCCAATTCATCTGCCAACATCATCCGGTCAGGCTCATCCACCGCCTCTACCACCTCATAGGCTTCTTCAATGGCATACCGTTTCAAGCTTTCATAGGTTTGTTCCTTATCCCAGGGACAACCAACTCTCAGTTGTTCCATAATTTTCAACAAATCATCCAATGTATATTGTTTCATCTGTAACACCTCATTATCGCAGTAATTTTCGTTTTTCCATGATTGCCGCAAGTTTTTCTCCCTTAGGAAGCATTTCCACATCTTCCCGTTTGACTCCTCCAACGAGTAACAAAACTGCCAGATACACACAACCCCCTGCTCCTACAGACAAAATCGTAGCAATTTTTGCGGGAAGGAGGGTTTCTGTAAAACGGTACAAAAACAAGGTTCCCACTCCCATTGCACCTGTGGCAAATAAGGGTTTTAATACTGTGTCAATCAATTTTAATTTTACTTTGGTTACCTTCATCACCCAGTACAAATCCAAAGCCGCAATCACAAAATAGCAAAGATTGCTGCTGACAGACAAACCTAAGACATTCATTTGGGGCATAGAAACCAAAATAATATTAGCAACAATTTTCACCAATGCTCCGATTAACATATTAATTACAGGAATCCAAACCTTTCCTGCTGCCTGTAAAATGGCAGTGCTGACCGACACAAGGCTGACCCAGATGCAAGCCACCGCCAAAATTTCCAACATAGTCCCGGAAGAGGTATTGGAATACAGCAAATACAAAATCGGCTTTGCCATCACCGAAAGACCAATGGTACAGGGCATAGCAAATAAAATGGTTATTCTCAGCGCCGATGCGGTAATTCTTTGAATATTTCTGCTATGATTCACCGCAATCGCCTCTGCCAACGCAGGCACCACACTAATACTCATAGCGGTAATTAAGGTCAGAGGCAGGTTAAATAAAGAAAAAGCATAACCGCTGTAAGCGCCGTATAAAAATTCCGAAGCATTTACATCCAATGAATTGTTTTGGAGTAAGGACGCCATTTCTCCGTTTTTGGCATAGATGGCATATTCCTGATAAAGTGCTCTTGCTTGCTCCGGAGTAAAGGAAATGCTCCGCAGAAGATTTCTGACCATCAGAGTATCCACCAAGGATGTAACGCTGGACACACAGGCACCGATGGTAATGGGTACTGCGATCCAAACCAACTGTTTCAGCAATGCAGGATAGGGTGTAACCCGACCCCCTTGTTCACCTGTCGGCAAAATCGTGTTTCGTTTTATCAAAAACCAAAAAAGCAATACAATACAGCCT
>JAZQHN010000049.1:0-2761 GCA_045540615.1 Clostridia bacterium | reverse complement strand
TCATGATATTCTATGGTGACCTGTGTTTTTCCATCCGGGCGGAGATAGGATATAGTGTTGTCCTTCCGTACCTTTGCCAGTTGTAATGACAGCTTATGAGCCAAGGAAATGGGCAATGGCATAAATTCGGGAGTTTCATCGCAGGCAAACCCGAACATCATTCCCTGGTCACCGGCACCTAACTGCTCTGTTCCGTCCGCTTTGGACTCTAAAGATTGATTGACACCCAATGCAATATCAGGAGATTGTGCATCAATTGTGGTTAATACTGCACAAGTATTTCCGTCAAATCCGCAATTGGGGTTGTTATATCCGATTTCGTTTATGGTATTTCTTGCAATCTGTGCAATATCAGCATAGCAAGAGGTGGAAATTTCACCCATTACAAGAACCATCCCCGTGGTACAAGTGGTTTCACAAGCAACTCTTGCCAAAGGGTCTTGTTCTAAAATTGCATCCAATACAGCATCGGAAATCTGGTCACAAACCTTATCCGGATGCCCTTCGGTTACTGATTCTGAGGTAAAAAATGTTTTTGTCATTTGATTTATTATCCTTTCTGTTTCTGTTTCGGAAACTCTTCTTATTTATTATACCTATTTTTTTCTTTTTTGTCAAGCCGACAGTACATTTTTTCTTTCTTCTTTTCATAAAATGATGAAAAAGGGGGTTGCATCGGTGGCATATCTTGTAAAAACAAAAAGCGAAACTCTTATTTTTTACTACGACAAAAACCGAGGGATTTGTTATAGAAATGAGCAAGAAGACACTGTTCACATTCTGACAGAAGAATCGGAAGGAATTATGGATGTTGTTGCAACAGATGAGATTCACTTGGTTTGTCAAAGTAAAAAAGGAGAGTTGCTTTATTTTTGGTATCATATTGGTCAATGGTACAAACGTGTGATTTTAAAAAGTAAGCATGAAGTACCGTCTTTTCATTATTTACGGTTAACACAATTAAATGCAGATGTAACACTTTTTTATATTTTAGAGCATCAGGGACAGTATTTACTGGTATGTCATCCGCTGAAAGGGATTCCGGAGCCTGTTACTCAAGTCAGCGGAAGACGGTTTTTACTAAGAAAAGATAAGTATGAAAACTTGTATTTGATTTATAGAAAAGGGGAAGAGTCTTTTTATCAATGTTACGGAAACGGAAAATGGTCACAAGCTTTTTTGTTAGGAAACGTGGAGGTGGCTGACGGGATTTTTACAGAAGAACATTCTGCTCATCTTGCCTGCTTTCAAAAAGGTAATTTGTTTTATTTTCGTCTTGAACATAAAAAAATAACGGAAAAATATGAAGTTGCAAAAGGGGAATGGACTCCGGCACTTCTTTTTTACGAGAACAAAATTTGGGTTCTTTACGAAGAAAGAGGCAGACTGTTTTATTGGAATAAAAATGGAAAAAATCCCGTTTCCCTGATAACGGGAAATCAACCTCGATTGTTTCATATCAGAGTTGACGGAGAACGGGAGAAAATCCGTTTGGCATACGGTTGTCAACGAGGAACTCGAATTTCGCTGTTTCTATGTTCTTCTATCCCCATGAAAACAGATTCGGAACGAACGAAGGAATCTGCGATTGAATTAAAAAAGTTGAAACTGAGAATCGAGGCTTTAGAACAGGAAATCAGACAGTTGACACAAGAAAAATTTAAAAATTAAAACTTTTTTTACCGAATAAAATTGAAAGGAATGAAAAAAATAATAAAAATTTTAAAAAAAATTAAAAAAGAGGTTTGAAAATTCCGAAAAGTGTGATATAATATAAAAGGATTGATGAACAATGAAGCAGAAAGAAAAACACAAAAGATTTTTTTTGGAATATCTGTGCCTGGGTTTCGGTGTATTTATCATGTCTTTGGGCCTGAATGTTTTTTTGATTCCAAAAAAGATTTCCACCGGAGGAATCAGCGGTTTGGCAATGGTGCTTCACCATTTGACGGGAGTTGGTACCGGTTGGTTTGTTCTTCTTTTGAACATTCCTGTTTTTTTGTACGGATACCGCAGACTGGGAAAACATTTTTTGTTTCGTTCCGGTATTGCTACGGTGTTGCTGTCTCTGTTTTTGGAATTGACTGCGGGATTTTCGGTTGAAACGGAGGATAGTGTGCTGTGTGCTTTGTATGGCGGTTTGCTGGCAGGGGGCGGAATGGGAATTGTATTTCGATGCAATGCATCAACGGGAGGCAGTGATTTGATTGCTTCCGGTCTTCGGAGAGAAAGTGTTCTCAGCGTGGGAACATTATTGATGTTGATTGATGCGTGCATTGTCATTCTTTCTGTTTTGGTATTTTGGGATATTTCACTTGGACTTTATGCCTTAATTGCTTTGGCAGTGGGGGGTAAGGTTGTTGATTATTTGGAGGAAGGACCCAAGCTGGCGCGTGCGGTTTTTGTCGTTTCTGATTATCAAAAACAAATTGCACATAAGCTGTTGCATGACATGAAGCGAGGGGTCACGGCGCTGGAAGGCTTTGGAATGTTTTCCGGAAGTCAAAAACAAATTTTATTATGTGTTATTCCAAAACGTGAAATTGTGCAGATGAAAAATATTGTGAAGCAAACCGACCCGAATGCTTTTGTTATCATTACTGATGCAAAAGAGGTCTTGGGAGAAGGGTTTCAAACATAAGGAGGTACATTTATGGATTGCGGTAAGGTGGCAACTAAAATCCGTAAGCATGTCATTGAAGGAACATACCGTGCAGGCTCCGGTCATCCCGGGGGTTCCTTGTCAATTGCTGATATTCTT
>JAZQHN010000048.1:0-6636 GCA_045540615.1 Clostridia bacterium | reverse complement strand
AGCAAACCTGACTGCTGATGCAGAAATTTATGATGTAAATGCCTATGCCACACCTTCTGCCAAATACCAATGGCAGAGAAAGGTGGACGGTGAATGGACCAACATTGAGGGTGCAACCGCAAAAGACTATGTATGCACCGAAGCAGACTCGGAAAAGGAAATGAGATGTCAGGTTTATGCGGTAAGTAATCAAACAGATGCATCTGGAGTGACCATCGAGGTTTCTTCTCTTTCAAACAACGTTTGCTCTTATACCCCTGTTGTACTGGCACCAAAGGTAGGGGGAGAGCCTGAAATTCATATTGTTTCTGACATTATGGGTAATGAAGAATTTACTTATACAGATTCAGACGGAAATAAACAAACGATGAAAGCAAAAACCATCTTGAGCTATTGTAAGATAGCAAATTACAACAGTGATATTACTTCTTACGGAATTAAATTAACCATCGGGGATGAATTGTACACCCTTCCCGGTATGCAAATCACCGAAAAAGGGGATTTCGGCATCAGAGCCTTCGGCACTGCCATTGATCCGCTGGAAACAACTGACGACTATACTGTAGAAGGATTTTTTGAATAATCGTTTATTACTTTTGTTTTTGAATCAGAATACAAACAACCGTCAGGAGAACGAATGTTTTCCTGACGGTTTTGATATTGATTGGTTTAAAAGTCGGGAAAGAGTTTGCTGTTTTGGGATACGAGTTGTTTATTCATAATCGCATCGGGAGTTTCATATAGTGAAAACGAGGTGTGAATATGGAATTTTTGAAATGGTGCAATCAGAATATTTTATGGGGACTTCCCATGATCATTGTAATGCTGGGATGTGGAATTTATCTGACTTGTCTGACAAAAGGAGTGTTATACCGAAATTGGGGTACAGTGATGAAATCCACTCTTTTTTCTCTGTTTCGTCGAGCTGAAAAAAAGAAGGGAGGAATTTCACCCTTTCAGGCGGTTTCCACAGCATTGGCAGGAACGGTTGGTACAGGAAATATAATTGGAGTTTCCATTGCGATTTCAAAAGGAGGCCCGGGGGCAATTTTTTGGATGTGGATATCGGCATTGATTGGTATGATGACAAAATTTTCTGAAGTCACTTTAGCTGTTGCTTACCGTGAAAGGAACAAACGAGGAGAGTGGGTAGGAGGCCCTATGTATTATATGAGCAAGGGACTTGGACAAAAGAGTATAAGCCTTTGTTTTTGTGTATTTGGTGTGCTTTGTTCTTTTGGTGTTGGGAATATGGTTCAATCTAATGCTATTGCAGACAGTTTGAATCGGTCTTATGGGATTCCGTGCTGGATTACCGGAATCACGGTTGCGGTTTTAGGTGGGATGGTGTTGTTGGGCGGGGTTCGAAGAATTGTAGGAGTTACCACTTTTTTGGTTCCCTTTATGACACTTGTTTACATATTAGGCTGCGGGATTGTACTTTATCATCAACGGTCAGGAATTGCGAATGCTTTATTTATGATTTTTCAACAAGCTTTTTGTTGGAAAGCGGCAGGTGGCGGTGTATTGGGATTCGGAATTTCGCAGGCTGTAAGAATTGGAGTTGCACGTGGGCTTTTTACCAATGAAGCCGGATTGGGAAGCGCCCCCATCGCTCATGCAACGGCTCAAACTGATCATCCTGTCCGTCAGGGGATGTGGGGGGCGTTTGAAGTATTTTTTGATACTATCGTCATGTGCACAGTAAGTGCCTTGGTTATTTTATCAGGTAAAATTTTTTCTGATGATGGAGGAATGCTGCTGCATCAAGCTTTTCTTGTTTCATTTCCGCGTGGAGAATGGATTGTTCCTGTAAGTCTGGCTTTGTTTGCTTTCGCTACAGTAATTGCATGGTATTATTACGGAGAAACTTGTATGAAATATCTTACAGGGCAGGATGGCGTGACTTGTTATTCTCTTGTTTATGTCAGTTTGATTTTTATGGGTGGGATTATGAAACTGGATACTGTTTGGGAATTGGCGGATTTTTTTAATGGGATGATGGCAATCCCTAATTTACTTGCTTTATTTCTTTTGGGAAAAGAAGTGAAACGATTAACGGATGATTTTTTTCGTAATAAGATCAAATAAAAATAAGGGGCTGCCTCACTTCTTAGAGAGACAGCCCTATATTACTTTTTCTTACAGAGAAAGACTTTTTAAATATGCCAGAAAATCCTCTCTTAAGTCAGGACGTTTCAACGCGAATTCTACAGTTGCTTCCAAAAATCCTTCCTTATTTCCCACATCATAACGTCTGCCGATAAAATCGTAAGCATAGATGCATTGCTTTTGCGCCAAACGAACCAAAGCATCCGTCAATTGAATTTCTCCTCCTGCACCCGGAGTGGTTTGTTCCAGCTCAGTGAAAATTTGAGGGGTAATAATATACCGACCCAAAATTGCCACATTAGAAGGTGCTTCTCCCGGCTTTGGCTTTTCAACCAAAGTGTCTACCTTGTAAATACGGTCAGAAATGGGAGAACCGGCAACGATACCATATTTATTGGTATCTTGTTCAGGAACAGTCTGAACTCCCAAAACAGAAGTTTGATATGTTTCAAACACTTCAATCATCTGCTTAAGACAGGGTTTTTCGGGGGCATCTACCACATCGTCACCCAACAAAACAGCAAAGGGTTCGTTTCCCACAAAGGTTTTAGCACAATAAATTGCATGACCCAAACCAAGAGGCTCCTTTTGACGGATGTAATAAATGTTTGCAAGCTTTGAAATATCCTGCACCAGTGTAAGAAGCTCATCCTTGTTCCCTTTAGAAAGCTCTGCTTCCAGTTCGTAGGATTTGTCAAAATGATCTTCTATGGCACGTTTGCTTCTTCCTGTCACAATAATAATGTCTTCAATTCCTGATTCTACCGCTTCCTCAATAATATATTGAATGGTAGGCTTGTCTACAATAGGAAGCATTTCCTTAGGTTGTGCTTTTGTAGCAGGTAAAAATCTTGTTCCCAGACCTGCGGCGGGAATGACGGCTTTTCTAACTTTCATACTTTTTTCTCCTTCTTTGTGTTCTGATTGGTTTCCATCCTTCTAATTCGGATCGTTGGATCGCACCGAAAAACCGTTCCCGAAGTCCCGGATTTTCCCGTTCCAGATTCCGAAGAGTATCTTTTATGTATTGTCGTTTTGTGTGTCCGTCTACAGGGCAGGGATTATGCACAACCGGAAAATGATATTTTTCTTTTAGTTTTAAGACTTCTCGTTCCTGAAGATAGAGCATGGGGCGGATAGAGGTGATGTCTTTTCGATCAAGATAAGTAACAGGGGAGAAACAGTTGATTCTTCCTTCAAAAAAAAGACTGAGCATAAAGGTTTCCACTGCATCGTCAAAATGATGCCCTAAAGCAACTGTTTTACAACCCTTTTGAAGTGCTGCATCATGAAGAGCTCCTCGTCTCATTTTAGCACAAAGAGAACAAGGATTGGTTTCCTGCCGTGCTTCAAAAACAACGGGGGCAATATCTGTTTTGACAACGGTATATGGAACCTCCAATTGATTGCACAAAGCTTGAATCCCCGAAAAATTCAACCCCTCAAACCCCATATCCAGGGTAATTGCCTCCAGTTCGAAGGGGTTGGGATAAAAGCGTCTTAAGTTTGCCAAAGCATAAAGCAGGCAAAGAGAGTCTTTTCCGCCTGAAATACCTACGGCAATCCGATCCCCTTTTTTTATCATATCGTAATCTTCTACGCAACGACGGACGTGGCTTAACAAATGTTTCATTGTGTTCATCCTTTCTCTTATATTATAACGGAATTAACAGGAAAATGCAAGGGATATTGAAAAACTCATTCCCACTTTTTTGCGACAAATTCTTTCTTTGAAAAAATTTTTTCTTTTTTTTGATTTCCCGCCTAAAAACCATTGACAGAATTCAAAAAAAAGGGTATAATAAAAAGATACTGGGGTATTATGCTCAGAAGAACTGATGCAAGAAAGGAAAAGGGTTATGGCAGAACAGAAAAATGCACAAAGTCAGCATGTTTCTAATGAGGAAATAAGCCTCCAAAAGCAATATATGGAGCAGGTTGCAGAGCTTCCCTTAAGCGGCCGTATGGCTTGTGTGCAAACCTATGGATGTCAGCAAAATGAAAATGATTCCAGAAGAATTTGCGGAATGCTCCGTGAAATGGGTTTTATGTTTACCGATGACTTGAACCTTGCGGATTTAATTGTGTTTAATACCTGTGCCGTAAGAGAAAATGCAGAATTGAAGGTGTATGGTAAGGTGGGGGCTTTAAAGCACCATAAGCGTCGAAAACCTTCTTTGAAAATTGCTCTTTGCGGTTGCATGACTCAGCAGAGCATGGTGGCTCAAACCATCAAACGGAAATATCCTCATGTGGATATGGTATTTGGAACACATGCACTTTACCGATTTCCTGAAATTCTTTACCGTTCATATCATGAAGAGCGGGTGTTTGAAACAGAAAATTCAGACGGGATGATTGCAGAGGATATCCCTATTTTACGGGACAATCCTGTAAAAGCAGGAGTTTCTGTGATGTATGGTTGCAACAATTTTTGCTCTTACTGCATCGTGCCTTATGTCCGAGGTCGTGAACGAAGCCGTGACAAGAAGGATGTGTTGGCTGAAGTGAAGCAAACAGTGGATTCTGGAATTACAGAAATTATGCTTCTGGGTCAAAATGTGAATTCTTATGCAGGAGGCTGCGATTTTGCCGATTTGCTTGATGAGGTGGCGCAAACTCCGGGGCTTCGCAGAATTCGTTTTATGACCTCTCATCCCAAGGATATCAGCGAAAAACTGATTTGTACTATGGCAAAGCATTCCAATATTTGCAATCAACTGCATTTACCCTTCCAATCGGGGAACAACCGGGTGCTGGAGGTTATGAACCGCAAATATACCAGAGAGCATTATTTAGAACTGATTCGTATGGTTCGGTCATACATTCCTGATGCGGTGCTGAGCAGCGATGTAATTGTAGGATTTCCGGGAGAAACGGATGAGGAATTTGAAGATACCCTGTCTTTGGTGGAGCAGGTACGGTTTGACAGCTTGTTTACCTTCATTTATTCCAAGCGGCAAGGAACTCCGGCTGCTACTATGGAGGATTTGGCGACTGAAGAGGATAAATCAAGACGATTTGGAAGATTGCTGGATTTGCAAAATCGTATTTCAAGAGAAATCAACGAAAGCTATGTAGGAAGAACCTTTGAGCTGTTGATTGAAGGGAAAGCAAAGCATGAAGAAACAATGCTTGCAGGACGAACCGAAGGAAATAAATTAGTTCATATAAAAGGGTCAGAGGAACTGACCGGTCAATATATTAAAGCAACCATTACAGAGGCACAAACCTGGTCTCTGATTGGCGAAAGGAGATAAAAGAATGGATATTTTAGAACAAGCACAAATTTTAGGGAAACTGATCGCAGAAAGCGATGAGTATCTAAACATGAAAAAAGCAGAGGAGGCACAGCTTGCAGATACTGATGCACAGGCACAGCTTGCAGCTTATAATGAGCTGACCAACGAATTTTCCATGAAGGTCAGAATGGGAGAGCCTACCAAAGAAGAAATGGAAGAATATAAGGAAAAGCTGACGGCAGAATACCAAAAGCTGAATGAAAATCCTGTGATTAAAGAATATATTTATACGCAACAGGCTTTTGATGCATTGATGAAAAAAATTAATACTTTAATTGCACAATATGTAGTTCCCCAAGGGAACGGCGGTTGTAGCGGCAGCTGTGAAAGCTGCGGTGGCTGTCACTAATTTTAACAAATTGGAAAGGAGGTCGAAACAGTGTCCGAGCTTTCACCAATGATGAAACAATATATGGAAATAAAACAGGCGAATGAAGATGCCATTTTGTTCTTCCGTCTGGGGGATTTTTACGAAATGTTTTTTCGTGACGCTGAGATTGCCTCCAAAGAGCTTGAAATTACTTTGACGGGACGGGATTGCGGTTTGGAATCCCGTGCACCTATGTGCGGAGTCCCTTTTCATTCCGCAGATGCTTATATTGCTCGTCTGATTTCCAAAGGATATAAGGTAGCCATTTGTGAACAGACAGAGGATCCGAAAGCAACCAAGGGGATTGTAAAGAGAGAAATTATCCGTGTGGTAAGTCCGGGAACCTTGTTGGATACCAATGTATTAGATGAAAAAAAGAATAATTATCTTTGTTGTATTTACCGTGAGGAAAAAGGTGCCGGAATTGTATTTGGAGATATTACCACCGGTGAAATTTCGGTCACTTATTTTGAAGGGGAAGGATATCTGTTCCGTGTCTATAATGAAATCGGTCGGTATCATCCCAGCGAGCTGTTGGTGAATTCCGGTTGCAAGGATGAAAAGCAATTTTCTGCATTTGTGGAAGAACGGTTCGGGCTTCGTGTGGGATATTTGGATGAAGAATGTTTTTCTCTTCAACAGGCAGCACTCTTTTTGGAAAAACAGTTTCATACAAAGAATTTTTCGGAAATCGGTTTGGAGGAGCAATATTTCTCCCTTCGGGCATGCGGTGCTATGTTTGGTTTTCTGCAGGAAACTCAAAAGGTATCATTGGATCATATCCGCGAAATTCATTCTTATACCGACGGTGAATTTATGGATTTGGATTTGAATACCCGTCGTAATCTGGAA
>JAZQHN010000047.1:0-3481 GCA_045540615.1 Clostridia bacterium | reverse complement strand
TAACCTTTACCTCCGATAACGAAAAGGTTGCAACAGTTGCAGCTGACGGTACTGTTACTGCAAAATGCGAAGGTGCAGCTGTCATTACCGCTACTTGCGGGGATGCGAAACAGTCCATCCTGATGATGGTTGGTTCTGTTTATTCAGAAAAGACCTTTGACAGCGGTACCATTAACGGAACCATTACCGCTGAAACATGGAGTAAACCAGGTGGATTATGGGAAAATGCCCAGGAGCTGGATACCAATTTCAAGAGAAACGGTGCAGCATCTCTCCATTTGAAGAACTTGGATAGATGTACTGCAATTGAATCAACTGATTCACAGGGTCCTAGATATGACATTGCTTATACTGATGTTGCAAAATATCCTTCTTACGGTGCAATGCAGATTTGGTTCTATGAGAACGAAGATGCAAACGCAGATTTCTTAATTCAGATAAGTACCGGTGCGACAAAGTCCAATGACGAAATGGCTAATTGGTCTGCAATGGAGAAATATCCTTACCAAAGATTTAATTTCTCGTTGAACACCATGAATAGTGATGATTATTATGGAACATTCGGCGATGGCTTTAAGAACGGAGAATGGGGAACAATCAATACCACTATTCCTCGTACCAAGGGTTGGCATCAGTTGGTGGAAGTAACCACACCTGAAGGTCATAAAGTATATATCGACGGTCAGTTGTTTGCTGATGTACCCAAAAAGAATCAGAAAAACGGCGGTATGCTAATCCATCGTATCATCCCCAAAGGTGCGACTGAGGGAAACAATGAGCTGTGGGTGGATGACTATGCGTTGATTGACGTTGCAGTTACTCCCAAAGCCCCCGCTGTTGACAGCGTTGTTCTTGACGGTGCAACTCAGATTGGTCATACCTTGACGGCAAATGCAGTTGTTTCCGATGCCAACGAAGAAGATACTCCTTCTGCTACTTATCAATGGCAGGTACAAATTGGTAATGAATGGAAAAATATTACCGATGCAACCTCTGCTTCTTATCAGATCAACGAAAAGGCAACTGTAGAAGGTGCCGAAGTAGAAATGCTTGGTAAAAAGATAAGAGTATTGGTTACTCCTGTAAGTAACAATGATCCTAAAACAGGAACTCCTTATCCCTCCGAGCCTACTGCAGAGATTACTCCTTATACCTATCCTCCCTCCGCAAACGGTTTGACCGTAACAGGGGACTATGAAGTAGGAAAGGTTTTGAAAGCAACTTGGAATTATGTTCCCTCTGAAAGCAACATTGAACAGGGTGCGACCACAGTTATCTTTGAAACCTGTGCTACAGAAGACGGAGAATACAAAGCAGTTCAGAGCTCTACAAAAGATGAATATACCATCAGAGTAGCAGATGCAGGTCAGTTCCTGAGAGTTCGTGTCATCGCAAAAGACCAAAACGGACTGGCTGCCGAAGAAGAACTTGTTTCCGATCCGATGAAGGTAGAAGGCAAGATTGCATTCTATGTATCTGCAGATGGTGACGATAACAATATCGGTTCTTTTGATGCGCCTTTCAAAACCATTGAAAAGGCAAGAGATACCATCCGTGCTTTGAATACATTACCCAACGGTGGTATTACTGTTTACATCAGAGGCGGAATTTACGAAATTTCTGAAACAATCGCATTTACCAAAGAAGATTCCGGTACCGAAGAATGCCCTATTGACTATATTGCATACAATGACGAAAGAGTTTCCTTTATCGGTGGACAAACTCTGGATTCTTCCAAAGTACAAAAGGTAACAGATAAAGCACTCTTAGATCGTTTGGTAGTAGAAGATGCAAAAGATCATTTGTATATGCTGGATCTGAAGGCGCAGGGCGTTGAAATGGATCCTCTGGCATCTTATGGTTGGTCCGGCGGATACGATAAGGTTAAGAGAATTTACATGAACAATGTTCTGTTGACCGAAGCTCGTTGGCCTAACGATGACCAGGCACAGAATTTGGTAAAATGCCGTCCTCTGACCGCAGCAAAAGACGGAATTGATGAGAATAAGATTAACACGACAAATACTCCGATTATGTATGAATATCCCGATCCTGAAAATCGTTCCGAAAAATGGACCATCAAGAAGGGTGACGCATACATTGGCGGTGCTATCGTTTTCTACTGGGCATCCTCTAACCTGAGAATTGACAATATTGATGCGAAGAAAAAGGTTGTTACCTCTTTGGATCCTTCTTCTTACGCAGCAGTTAAGGGCGTAGGCTGGGGACCTCAGTATGCAGTTTATTTCTCCAACATTTTTGAAGAAATTGATAAACCCGGTGAATCCTATGTTGACCGTGAAAATGGTATTTTGTACTTCTATCCCACCGATGATGTGAAGGGTGCAGAACTGTCCATTTCTACTTTGAAGAAGAACATGATTTCTATGAAGGAAGTATCCAATGTTTCCTTCAGAGGAATTGACTTCCAGAACACGGTTGAAACTCCTATGCTTTTGACCAATTGTGAAAATGTCCGCATTGAAGACGGTGAAATTTCCAATACCTCTGCAAATGGTATTAAGATTGTTGGCGGTAAAGATATTTTGGTTACAGGATGTAATATTTACACCACCTCCATTTCACCGATTTCCATTTCCGGTGTTGGTAACAGAACTACATTGGAATCCAGCGGTGTTGTGATTGAAAACAACAACTTCCACAATACTTGTATCACACCCAGCAGCGCAAGTGACCGTGCAGCAGTTGGTATCCAGAATTCTGTTGGCGTATTAATCCGCAACAACGAATTTAACGACATGAAGTTTGGTGCACTGCATCTGGGTAACAGTAATGATATTATTTTTGAATACAATGATGTACTCAATACCGGTCAGTTGACCTCAGACGCAGGTACCATTTACTGGGGTCGTGAAGTGGATACCTTGGGTAACACTGTTCGTTATAACTACTTTGAAAATACCGGTAGCACATTGGTTGCAAACCATCTGAATGCCCATCAGTCCACAAGTGTCTTTGTAGATGATGCTTCCACCGGCGCTAATATTCACGGTAACGTATTCTTTAACGGCGGTGCTGATACCAAGGGAACAGGTGCTGCTACTACAGGTAATGGTCCTGAATTCAGTAACATTTGGGGTAATATTACCATTGCAACTGATTACGATAAAATGAATGCAGCCTTCAGAATGAGAAACTGGCCTGATACCACCGGTATGTCCAATCTGTACGGTGTAAAGGTTCCTGCAGGAACAGCAGCATCTTCCTGGCTGTATATCAACGGAATGCGTGATCCGTTTGGTGGCGGTAGCTCAAGCAATGCATCTGAACTGCCGAAGCTGTGGTCTGATGCTTGGAAAGAACATTATAAAGGTACCCAATGGGAAGCAGCTCTGGAACATTATGGTAAGGAAAATTATGACGGAGCAAAAACTTTGTTTGATGCAAAAGATTATGCCGGATTGTTGACCTACTTAGGGGAAAACCTGACCCATGAAAGAACCAACAAGATTCACGATAA
>JAZQHN010000046.1:0-6855 GCA_045540615.1 Clostridia bacterium | reverse complement strand
CAAGCAAATAAGGAATGACTTGTTCATATTTTGTTGTTTTATGTTGTGACGGAAGAACCATATGGCCTTCAATCTGCCCGAAAATATTTAAATATCTGATTTCTGACTTTTGTTGTTCCTGTTCCACCAAATCCCATCCTTTCTGAAGGATAGTATCGGTTTGGTAAACCGGAATTATACTTCTCTTGTTTCTTTTTGAAGAAGTTTTAATAAAAATGTCATTAAGAACTGAAGAAAACAAATTCCTGCAATATACAACGCAATAATCGTAATGTTTTTTACTCCTTTTTGTTCAATGAAAAACAAGATTGCCATCATAACAACTCTGGAATAACAGATTATCGTTTCTCTCAGTGCAAATGTTTCTGAACGGTATTCTGTAATAAATTCCCATTGATTTAATACATCAAATTCCATAGCTGTCGATGTATTAGCTGTAATATTCCCTCCGACAGCATTCACTAAACTAAACAAAAATAGAACAAAAAATCCTTGATTAAAAAACAGTACACAGGATGCAACAAAAATACCAAAGGAGTAAATCATATAATAGTTCAATCGGTTATTTGCATTCAACCGTTTTAAGATAATGGAAAGCACAATGATTGTTGCAATGGAACAAACTGTAGAATTCAGACTGACAAACAATTCATTCGGAACACATAAAAACATTAATATACTAATAATAAAAGCCAGTCCGCCTTCCCGAAAAGCACGCAAGAAATCAATTCCCAACATTAGTCTCCAACTTTTCACACCGAAATACCTACGAATGACCGGAGCAATTTTATAGGATGTTTGATTTCTGTTTTTCGGTAAACGAAAACTAATAAAAAAAGCACTTAACATTAAAATAAGAGAGCAACAAAAAACGGTCAGATATCCATTGATACCGGGCATGGCAGTAACAATTGCTCCGGAAATTAAAGGAATCAGGATTCCTTCTATTGAACCGATTAAGCTCAGACTGTTTAAGCCGGCATCAACTGTTGTTCTGTCATTTAATTCATTAATCAAATAACTGTGGGGTAAATAATAAAACCCGTTAGCAACACCCGTAAAAACACCTAACAAAACAGCATAATCCGCAGCACTTTTTCCCAACAAAATCAAAATCAAGTAAACTAAACTTAACGAAATCATACTGATTCTGATTTGAAGAGGCATATTTGTCTTTTTTCCCAAATAGCCGGACAAAAAATAGGCAAAGGGTTGTACTGCCCAAACAACTCCGTTATAGATGCAAATGTGAGACATGTCCGAACCGTTCAGTAAAAACAAATTGATAAATAAAGAAGAAAATAACAATGCCCCTTGAAAGCAAGAAAACAAATACATGAAAGAAACAAATTCACTTTTAAACCTTACGTCAGGTAAAATCATCCGCTTTAGTCTTTCAAACACGGAAACACCACCTTTAAACCGGCAATCTCAAATTTCAAGATAAAGAGTAATAATTTCAAAATTCTTGACGGGAATTGTTATGCTATTATTGAAAACATTCAATTCCTCCCGATTATGTTCAAGCAAATCACAGCTCCACGCCTTTTTCACAGGGAAAGCAAAAGAAATTGTAGGATTACTTACTGTATTATAAGCATCGTAAAGTCTTACAATCAAACCGTTTCCGTCTTCGCTTTGTTTTAACGTTTCGATAATAATATTGTCATTATCACAATGAACAAAAGAATACCTTGAAGGCAAGCTTCCTTTCTTTTCTTCTGTTTTTACTACTGTCATTTTCTGATTCAGATTATACGCTTGCTGAATTGTACCTTCTAAAGCCGGTTGTGATTCGTGAGGATATAAAGAATAGGTAAAAGTATGCAAGCATTTATCTGCATCGGGGTTCGGTTCAGTTGAGCATTTCAAAAGAGTAAGACCAATCACGTTTTCGTCAGCAGAAAAACCGTATTTACAGTCATTCAAAAGGCTGACGCCGTATCCGTTATCCGAAATATCCACCCATTTGTGCATACACATTTCAAATTTGGCTTCATCCCAGCTTGTATTGGAATGGTTGGCACGTTCCACATGACCAAATTGAATTTCAGCAGTTACTTTATTGGAAAATATATTCGTCGGGAACAAGGCTTTTACAACCAAATCCTTTTCCTTCCAATCAATTTCTGTATCAAAATCCACTCTCGGAATCTTATCATAAACAACGATATTTTGCTTAATAACAGAATCCATAAAATAAGTTGTTACCGTAAGTCCCGCTTTAGCACCGTTACGATATGGAGTAATTATAACAGGTTCTGTAATTTCATAACGTTTTTGGTTATAATAATGGGTCAATTCCCACGCATCCCAACGCATGGGCATATCCTCGTAAATGGCAATATCATTTCCTACACCCGTTACTATTTCTCTATCAAATCTTTTATCAAGCAAAGAAATAATTCTTCCCTTTTCATCCAGTTCAATATAAAAATACTGATTCTCGATTGAATTAGAAGTAATTGTTGCATTATTTTCAAAAGAAAGATCTGTAAAGGAACAGTATCCTAAAGAAGGAACCGAAGGTGCAAATCCAAAATTACCATCCACTTCAACAACATCAGAGCATTCGTAAGAATGAGGATTGAATATCAGATATCCATTTTCCGTGGTAATTTGCTCCACAAGATGATTTCTTGCAGTTTCAGAATGTTTTCTGCTTTCTTTTAACACTTGTTCGTATTGCACATCAGATAATTCATACACCGGCTTAATAGAGCTGCCTGGAATAATATCATGAAACTGATTCAAAAGAATTAATTTCCATAGAGAATCAAACTGCTCTTTCGGATACAGATTTCCGTTCACAGCAAAATCCAATGCACAAAAGCTTTCCGCCTCCGCCATTGCAAACTCTGCATTACGGTTCAATTTCTTCGTTTTTGCCATAGAAGTATAAGTGCCCCGATGATATTCTAAATAAAGCTCGCCTGACCATTTGGGGACTCTATTGAATTTTTTACAGGCTGATTTGAAATTTTCTTCCGATTGATTCAAATAATCATCCAAAGTATTCATCTTTGTCATGGGAATTCCGGGAATCCCCTTTGCAAAACGGCGTTGATATTCCAACATCTGATAAGTAGGACCTCCACCACCGTCACCAAATCCGAATGTATGCAAGGCTTGATTGTTGTATTCCTTGTTACGATACATATCCCAACTGCTTTTCACTTCTCTTGCATCCATTGCACCATTAATCATCACAAATTCACGGCCATGATCAACAAAGAAAAAATCTTTCGTTGTCAGAAATTGGGTAAAAATTTCAGTACCGTCAATTCCCTTCCAGTAAAAAGTATCATTTGGCATGGTATTCGTATCATTCCAACTGATTTTTCCGGTTACAAAACGATCCACTCCTGCCTTTTTCAAAATCTGAGGCAAAGCGGCAGAATAACCGAATACATCAGGAATCCACAAGGTTCTGCTATTGACATCAAATTCCTCTTGAAAGAAGCGTTTTCCAAATACCAATTGACGGACAAAGCTTTCTCCGGATGGCAGATTCCCATCCGCTTCCAGCCACATTGCACCATCTACCTCCCAGCGTTTCTCACGGACTGCTTCCTTTAACCGCTGATAAAGCTCAGGTGCCTGTTCTTTCACATAAAGATAGGTCTGAGGTGTCGTCATCATAAATAGATATTCCGGATAACGTTTCATCAGGTGAAGCACAGTGGAATAGCTTCTTTGCACCTTTTCAACAGTTTGTTTAATTTCCCATCTCCAGGCAACATCAATATGAGAATGACCAATACAGTTAATTGTAACGTCTGTATTTTTCCCGCATTCTTTTTCATAAAATTCTGTTTTCAAATATTCCTTTGCACGACGAACGCTTTCGTAATATTCAGGCGAATAAGGTTTTCTGAAATCAATAAAATTTGCACATAATTCCAAATGGTGCAAAATAACTCGATAATCATCAGAGCTTTCTTCCAAACAATTCATAGCATCGAAAGGAACATAAAAATCAAAATATAACTCTTCTGTTTCTTCACATACCGTCAAAAGCTTAGGAGTAAGTCCTGAAAAGGGTGAAATATTGTCAAAATAGCAATAAAAAGCGGCATCATATTCCGTATCAGGTTCTAAAAATGTACGAGTGTGATTGACATCTAACCCTTGAACCATTTCACCGTTCAAATAAAGCAAAACCTGAATTCTGCATGTCTGGTTCATTTGTTTGAACTCAAGAGCATAATACTCCCCTTTTACAGCCTTTGGTGTACGAAACGAACCCCGAATCCAACAATGAAGATCCTTCCCCTCCAAAAGCATATAAGGATTTAATGGTTCCCAAGTGTGATCAACAACAGGAATGACATTATCTGATTTGTAGTCACAAAATTTAATATAAAAATGATCAAGCGGATCCTCTTTCTTTCTACTTAATCTCTCAAGTTGGGCTGCAACAGTTCTTGCTTTGTCATCTAAATATCTCATTTTCATTTCTCCCCTCGACTGACGAAAGATTCAATTCAAATATACAATAATATCCTTTATTTGTCAAGGGGTTTTAAAAAATATTAATATTACATTTTCATGAACAAAAAATTGCCAACCACAGGTTATTTTGCAGTTGGCAATTTTATTATTCTGTCTCAAAAAATCCGTGTTTTTGCTTTCGATAACTTGCCAATCCTTCAATCCCCTCTTCCGTTACCGGTTTAATCCATTTCATCGATTTAAAATGTTTCAGGCAAAGAATAGACTTTATGTAATCCTCGCAAATATACATCAATGCATATACAGCCGGAAAAGGAAGTTTAAAATAATAGGCACTAATAAATGTAACAGGCAAAGCAATCAACCACAGGCAAAGCAAGTCATATTTTACTCCCTTGGCAGTATCTCCACCCGAACGGAAAACACCTACAATTTGGATGTATGGAATGTTTCTGATGGCAATATGGCAACCATACATCACAATAATCATTACTGCAGCATCAAAGGTCTTTTTCGTTATAGTGCCATTCAAATTAAAGATTCCTACCAATTGAGTTCTGAACAATACAATCAGTGTTCCTAATATCAAGGAAACAATCGGTATAATTAAAGTAAAACGTCTGGCATCTGTTACACCACGTTTGATTTTTCCCGCACCAATTGATTTTCCAACCATAACAGAAGAGGCATTGCACAGCCCGACAAAAAATACAAATGCAAGATTTTCAAAAGTACGAAGAATGGTAACGGCCGCATAATATTCATAACCCATATTGGAATAAATAATATTATAAAGAATTGTGCCAAAACCCCACATTCCTTCATTCAGTATCACAGGCATTGCTCTTCTGAAAAATGCTTTTACTTCATCAATGGAAAATCCAAACAGTTCATTCAACGGTGCAATCATCATATTCTTTTTCACAAAAGAAATCACCAATAATAATACAGGACCGCTCCAGGCAGAAATCACTGTAGCAAGAGCAGCTCCCTCAATACCCATTTCAGGCAAGCCAAATGCACCGAATATCAAAGCATAATCCAACAGTGCATTCATTACAGTTGTAAAAACAGAGACATACATCGGTAATTTTACTTCTTCGGTAGAACGAAGCAAGGTGCAAAACAGCATATTGATAGCCGCTGCTAAATAAGAAAAACAAGCAATCCTTAAATATCGAGAACCGACAGAAACAACTTCAACATCTCGATTAAAAATCCGAATCACCTGTTCTGTTCCCAAAAAACCAAACAGAAAGAACAGGATACTGATCAATACTGTTGCACTTAACGCAATTCCGTAAATCTTCCGAATCATTCCACGGTCTCCAACGCCCCAATACTGTGCAAAAAACACCGAGGCACCGGAACAGATTCCGAAAACAAGCATATTCATTAACCAGTTCAGCTGTCCTGCCATGCCTACTGCCGACAAAGCAACATCTCCCAATTGACCGACCATAATCGTATCAACCAAAACATAAGAGCTGGTTAGCATATTCTGGATCGCAATGGGAAGTGCAAGACTTAATGTTACTTTCCAAAAAGCACTATCAAAAAAGAATTTTTTTATCATGCCATCTGTACCTCATCTAAATATTTTGTTAAAACCTTTGCTGCATCCTCCCAACTGTAGCAAACAACAGTCAGATATCCTTGATTTGATAAATGATCTAACCATTTTGTCTGATGCATAGTAGGCTTGTTTTTCCCTGCCTTCATTTCAATAAACAAACCATGATAACCGCCTTTTGCAACAGGAAGAAATAAATCAGGGACTCCCGCCTTTACTCCTTCTGCCTTCATTCTTCCCGCCGTAGCAGTTGATCGGTATCCGCCGTTTGGGATATGAAACAGCAATTTAAGTTCTGGATATTTCCCCAAATTATATTCACACCACTCAAACAAAGTAATTTGTTCATTGCTTTCTGAATTTGTATTCATTCTCATATTTTCACCTATTGAATCAGTTCTTCAAATTGATCCTGATCGATTACTGTAATCCCTAACTGCTGTGCTTTTTCCAACTTACTCCCCGCTTCTTCCCCTGCGAGGACATAATCTGTTTTTTTGGATACACTTCCCGTTACTTTTCCACCAAAGGAACGGATGATTTTCGCAGCATCTTCCCGTCTGTAGTCCGGTAGTGTACCGGTTAAAACAAATGTCTTTCCCTCAAAGCGGTTATCTGTCATTTCTTGTTTGACTGCATTCATCAAAACACCATATTCTGTAAGCTGAGAAATCAATTCCTGATTGGTTTTAGATTGAAAAAATGCAACAACAGATACCGCTATTTTATCTCCCACATCTTCAACTGCCGCCAATTCGTCACAGGAGGCTTTTTGAAGTTCTTCCATAGTACCAAACTTTACTGCAAGCTGGGACGCAGTTCTTTCC
>JAZQHN010000045.1:0-8004 GCA_045540615.1 Clostridia bacterium | reverse complement strand
GCACCGTCTTCAATATAGCTTTCTATCATAAGACCCTTTACCATCTTCTTTATGTCATCAGAATGACGGCAGCTGTGGAGAACTTCCTTTGCAATTCTGGGCTGTTCCATCCATTTCTTTCCTGAGTTTGCATGGTTGGTATCAATAATGACAGCGGGGTTTTTGAGCCCTGTATTTGCATAAATTTCTGCCAGGTGAATCAAATCCTCATAATGATAGTTGGGCATGGATTGACCGTGCTTGTTCACATATCCTCTTAAAATTGCGTGGGTCAGAGGATTGCCCTGACTTTCTACCTCCCAGCCTCGGTAAATAAAGGTGTGAGGGTGCTGACCTGCTGTAATGGAATTCATCATAACCGAAATATCTCCTGCGGTGGGGTTTTTCATGCCTACAGGAATATCCAGTCCGCTTGCGGTGAGACGATGCTTTTGATTTTCAACCGATCTTGCACCGATTGCAACATAGGCTAACAGGTCAGACAGATATCTGTAATTTTCAGGGTAAAGCATCTCATCGGCACAGGTAAAGCCTGTTTCCTTAATGGCTCTTAAATGGAGATTTCTGATAGCGATGACGCCCTTTAACATATCAGAACCCTTGTTTGGGTCGGGCTGATGAAGCATTCCCTTATAGCCATCCCCGGTGGTTCTGGGTTTATTGGTGTAAATTCTGGGGATGATTAAAATCTTGTCCGCCACCTTTTCCTGAACCCCTCTGAGGCGGGTGATATAATCAATTACACTATCATCATGGTCGGCAGAGCAGGGGCCGATAATGAGAAGGAATCGGTCATCCTTTCCTTCAAAGATAGATTTGATTTCCATATCCCGTTTGACCTTAATGGTTTCTAAGTCATATGTTACAGGATACTGCTCCTTGATTTCCATGGGAATTGGTAATTTGCGTTTGAAATTCATGTTCATTTTGTATTCCTCCGAATCAATTATTTTTTGTCAAATAAGGCTCTGCGTTGTGTAGAATGACGCATCATTTTTCTCATGTCATCGATATTCTCTGTTTCAATCATTGTTTTCAACTCTTTGAATTTGTCTATAAATAAGTCCATTTGATGCAAAAGAGGTTCTTTGTTTGCCACGAACAGTTCACTCCACATCAAATCGTTGATACGGGCAATTCGGGTCAGGTCACGGAAGGAATCCCCCGTGAATTTTTCCATGTTTTCTTTATCGTTGCAAGTCATCAGTGTAACAGCGATGCAGTGGGTCAGCTGAGAAAGAAACCCGATCATTTCATCATGCTCTTGAGGGGAGAGGGTGGT
This sequence comes from Clostridia bacterium, assembly GCA_045540615.1. GTDB lineage: Bacteria > Bacillota > Clostridia > HGM11514 > HGM11514 > SIG438. The sequence continues at coordinate 6,722 of JAZQHN010000045.1, read as the reverse complement.
GACATTGGAAAACCCCAGCAACCGTCCCAACTCCAGACAGGTATTGATTGCCTCGGTGGTGTTTTTGTCTGTAGGCGTGACAATATAGTTTGCCCCCTGAAAGATCTTGTCTGTACTGTTTTCCACACCAGAAACCTCACGACCTGCCATAGGGTGTGCCGGAATAAATTCCACGTCTGTTCTTAGCATGTCCTGAATTTTATATACAATGCTGCTTTTGACACCTGTTACATCGGTAATGATGGCACCGCTTTTTAAAAGAGCCTGATTTTGCTCAATCCACTCTACAAAAACATGAGGATAAAGAGCAAAGATCACAAGGTCTGCTTCTCCAATGATGGTTTCATCAAGCTCGGTGGAGCCCCGGTCAATGATTCCTTCTTTTAAGGCATATTCTATGGAACTTTGTTCTTTGGTGATAGCACTGATGGAAAACCCAAACCGTTTTAATGCTCTTGCATAGCTGCCTCCCAAAAGCCCAAGTCCTACAATCAATATATTTTTACTTACATCTACAATCATGTCAATTTCACCTTTGCTCCCAGTTTTTGTATTTCTTCGAAAAATCGGGGATAGCTTTTTCTGACAGCTTCAATTCCCGAAATTTCTCCTCCTATTTTGGAAAGAATGACCGACATTGCCATCACAATTCTGTGGTCATTATGGCCATCCAGGATTTTGCCTTGATAGGAAAGCTGCTGTTTTGGTACCGTAATTTTATTTTCACCAAAATGGAGTCCGCCCCCTAATTTTTGCAATTCCTCGTGCATTGCCTGTCCTCGGTCGCTTTCCTTTGCTTTCAGTCGGTCTGTTCCTGTAAAAACAGCACCGTTTTTTAAGGCTGCAAGTGCAAAAAGAACGGGACCTAAGTCAGGACAATCAGAAATATCCAAAGTTGGTGTTCCTGTTACTATTTGTTCAAAATAGTCTGAATAGACCTTATCACCCTGTAGACTGTCAGGCTTCAAATTCTCAATCTCTATGTGAGAGCCCAAGTGACGAAAGGCATCCAAAAATGCGGCATTGGAATAATCCCCTTCAATGGTTCCCGAATAGGCATGCAATTTTGATTTTTTGATTGCAATGTGATATTCGTCCGTAAACTGTACATCTGCACCGAATGAGTTGAGTGCTGAAACAGTCAAATAGAGATAAGATCTGCTTTCAAAGGGAGGAAGGATTTCCACGGAAGAGTCTTCTCCGAGAAAAACAAGAGCAAACAGCAAGCCTGTAATAAACTGACTGCTGATGTCTCCTCTGATTTGATATGCTCCCCTTGTCAGATTTCCCGAAACTGTAACAGAGTTTTTTTCTTTTTGAAAGAGAAAATGATGCTCGCGGCACAGCTCTTCATAAACAGTAAGGGGCCGTTCAAAAAGACGGGTGCTTCCCGTCAAGGTTACTTTTTTCCCCAGACACAATGCAAGAGGAATGAAAAAACGCAAGGTACTTCCGCTTTCTCTGCACGCCAGCACAGGATGCTCCGCTTTCATAAATCCGTCAGGCTGAATGGTGACGGTATCCTGATTTGTGGTAATTTGTGCTCCCAAAGCGGTTAAACAATCTATGCTTGCCAAAATATCTTCGCTGTAGTCAATTCCCGATAAGGTGCATGTTTCTTTGGATAATGCGGCACCAATCAAATATCTGTGCGCCATACTTTTTGACGGGGGTGCTGCAATTTTTCCTTCTAACTGACAGGGTTCAAAGATTGCATTCATCGGTATGCCTCAACGAGATAGTCAATGGCTTCCAGATATCCGTCTGTTCCATGACCTGTAATGGTTTTTACGCAGGCAAGTCGCACATAGCTTACCTGTCTGAACTCTTCCCGTTCCTCTACCTTTGAAATATGAACCTCCACGGCGGGAATTTGAACCGATTTCAGGGCGTCTAAAATAGCAATGCTGGTATGGGTATATGCTCCGGGATTGATTACAATTCCGTCCGCATTTTGATATGCTTTTTGGATTTCGTCCACAAGGTCGCCCTCGTGATTGGATTGATAAATGATAACCTCTGTATTTTTAGCCTGACAATGCTGTTTGATTTTATCACAAAGGTCGGAATAGGTTTCTTTTCCGTAGTGGTCAGGCTCCCGAATCCCCAGCATATTTAAGTTTGGTCCGTTTATGACAAGAATTTTCATTGAATCAGCTCCCATCGTTTTGCAAGAATATAGTCTGCTTCTGCCTTTGGTGAACCCATATCGGGTACTGTTATATCTGCTGTGGACTGATAAATACCCAGTCGCTCTGTATAAAGCTGTTTGATCTTTTCATCCGTATCAGAAAGGGGGCGGTCAGCCGTTGCCCGAAGACGTTCTATGTCTGCATTAAGAAAAAAGATTCTTCCGTTTCGTTTCAGACAGGTTATATTTTCTTCTCTTAATACAGCGCCCCCACCTGTTGCAATAATCTGAGCGTTTTTGGAAGAAATGTCATGAATCACCTCTGATTCCAAATCACGAAAATATTGTTCTCCCTTGGAGCCAATCAGCTCTTTAATGGTGCAACCGCATCGTTTTTCAATTTCTGCATCTGTATCCACAAAGGTAAAGCCGTCGAGATTCAGCAATCTTCCTACAGTGCTTTTTCCGCTTCCGGGCATTCCCGTGAGCACAATGTTTTCTTTGGATGCAAAAATTTCTGCAAACACAGCGTTTGCTTTTTCCTTCGGAATTTGAGTATCAAGAAATTTTTCCGCTGCCACAACAGCCTGCATCACAAGCATATAAAGACCGCCCTCGGCTTTGATTCCTTTTTTCTTCGCTTCTGATACCAAATTTGTGGAAAGGGGATTGTATACCGCGTCAACCACACCCTCCAAACAAGAAAATAACGAAAGCTGGATAGGCTTGGAGTCACAATCGGGATACATTCCCGAGGGAGTGGTGTTGATTATGATTTCAGCATCCGAATGAAGCTCCTTTGCTTCTTCGTAGGTAATGACTCCCTCTCTTTTCCTTCTGCTGACAACCAAACTATCAGATGCACCCAAATCCTTTGCAACAACCCGGGCGGTTTTGCTGGTTCCGCCCGTTCCTAAAATCAGCACTTTTTTATTTTGTAATGAGATTCCGATTTTATTAATGAGTGCTTTCATTCCGTAATAATCGGTATTGTAGCCGTACAGCTTACCGTCTTTTTTGACAATGGTATTGACTGCACCGATTTTTTTTGCAATTTCACTGATGACATCCAAATAGGGAATGACCGTCTCTTTATAGGGAATGGTTACATTGATTGCCTCAAATTCCTTTTTTTCAAAAAAAGATTTGATTTCTTCCTCTGAAAGTTCTATGAGCTTGTAATCATATTCATAAAGCTTTGCGTGAATTTCTTTGGAAAAGCTGTGAGTCAGCTTTTTTCCGATACAACCGTATTGTTTCATCATCGTTTCACCTTAACCAATCTGTACCAAACCGTAGGGCAAGTGCATCGCAAATAACAATGGCAGTTGCCGCATCCTGAACGATCCTTGCTCTGTGGACAATGGCAGGGTCGTGTCTGCCTTTTGCTTCCAAAACTGTTTCGGTCATGGCTTTAAAATCAACGGTATTCTGAGGCATGAATATGGTGGGGGTAGGCTTCACCGCTGTTCGGAAGATAATGGGCATTCCGTTTGAAATTCCACCGTTAATTCCTCCGTTGTTATTTGTAGCAGTGACAACCTTATCCTGTTCTATTCTCATGGAATCGTTGGCTTCGGAGCCTTTCATATCTGCAATTTCAAATCCTTTGCCAAATTCGATTCCCTTTACTGCAGGAATGGAAAACATCATGTGAGAAAGCATGCTTTCCAAGGAATCAAACCAGGGTTCTCCAACCCCTTTTGGCATACCCAAAACTGCCGTTTCCAAAATTCCTCCCACGCTGTCACCCTTTGAAGCAGCCTCTAAAATGGCAGCGGTCATTTCTTCCATGCGATTTTCCTCAAGAACAGCAAAGGATGTTTGGTTCAGTTGGTTAATATCAGAACATAAGTCATCAAACTCCCTGTCCCAAATTCCTGCACATTTTTTTACATGGGTACCAATATAAATTCCTTTTTGTTCCAAGGCACATTTGCAAATCGCACCGGCTGCAACCAATGCTGCGGTAATTCTTCCGCTGAAATGACCTCCTCCGCGGGAATCCTGAAATCCGTGATATTTACATTCTGCGGTATAGTCTGCATGAGAGGGTCTGGCAACCGTTCTCATCTGTGAATAATCTCCGCTTTTTACATTTTCATTGGGAATCAGAATGGTAATAGGCGTTCCTGTAGTCATTCCGTTTGCAACACCGCTTACAATTTGAAACGCATCCTTTTCTTTTCTTGGAGTTGAAATTTTTCCCTCCGGTCTTCGTAAGAAAAGCATGTGATTGATAGCGTCTTCATCCACCTTAATTCCGGGAGCCAAACCGTCAATTACAGCTCCGATCGCCGGCCCGTGACTTTCTCCAAAAATAGTGACAGCCACACTTGTTCCAAATGTATTTTTCATTCTCATCACCCTTCAAAGCATTTTTTTGCCAGTTCTGTTAATTGGCTGCACGGTATGGTTTTTAACTCAAACGTTCCGATTTCCGACACTGTTGTTACAGTAACAAAATCACCATCCGCCTTTTTATCGTGAAAAATTGCTGTTTCAATGCTGTCCCAATCAAAGGGAAGCAGATTGTACAGATTGCATTTTTTTAAAACCTCAATCACTCTTGGTCTGATTGCCTGATGGCACATGGGGATTAACCCCAGGGCAACACATTCTCCGTGATAAAGCTTGGATAAATGCTCGCTGCTTTCGATACCATGACCGATGGTGTGTCCGAAATTAAGGATTTTTCTCAGTCCTGCTTCCTTTTCGTCCTGTTCTACCACCGATTTTTTAATCTGCAAGGAGCCAATGATAATATCATCAATGATTTCTTTGATTTCTTCCGTTTCAATCAGCTCGAATAACTCTTTGTCAGAGGTTAATGCCATTTTTATCGCTTCGGCAAGTCCGTTTGAAATCTGCCTTTGAGGCAATGTTTTTAAAAGCTCTGAATCAATCAAAACCTTTTTTGGCTGATAAAAAGCACCCACAATGTTTTTTACATTTCCTAAATTAATTGCTGTTTTTCCGCCAATGGAAGAATCAATTTGGGAAAGAAGGGTAGTGGGGATATTATAAAAATCAATCCCTCTCATATAAGAGGCGGCAACAAAGCCGGAAAGGTCGCCTACCACTCCGCCTCCCACTGCCACAACACAATCCTTTCTTGAAAAGCCGTGATCAAGCATTGTTTGGAGAAGGGATCCGAACACTTCAAGACTTTTGGAGCCTTCCCCTGATGAAACCGTGTAAATAAAGGGTTCCTTACATTGCTGTGCGATGGTTTCGGAATACTCTTTCGGAACTCCTGAATCTGTTACAATCAAAACCCGTCTTTGTAAATTGAGATGTTCTCCTGCACGGGAAAGAATGCCTCTTTCCACAAGAATATCATAGCTGTTTTCTTTTAAATCGATTCGTATGTTCATGGGAAACTCCTTTATATTTCGCTGTGGGGAGCAAAGGTTCCTGCTACCTTCAGCTTGTCACACACCAAACTCAATTCTTTTTTCATTTTGCTTCCTTCTTCGGTTTCTGTTGTTCCGTCAATTTCAATATAAAAATAATATTGCCAGGAATGCTTTTTCAAAGGTCTGCTTCTGAGTGCAGTCATATTGTATCCGTATTTACCGATAATACTGATGGCATTTGCCAGGGAGCCTGCTTCGTTTTTGACGGTAAACAGTAAAACGGAATTGGAAAGAGACGGAGAGCTTGCTTTTACCTTGGAAAGAACGGCAAAACGGGTGGTGTTCTCACTGCTTTTGTTAATATTTGCTTCCAAAACCTTTAGTCCGTACAGCTCTGCTGTTTCCAAGCTTGCAACAGCACCCAGGGATTTATCCTTTTGCTCCGCAACGGTTCTTGCGGCAATTGCGGTGTTGTTTGCTTCTTCTGTTTCAAATCCACGAAGGGCAATATAATCATGACATTGGCTGAGTGCCTGAGAATGACTGATGACTATTTTGATGTCTTCCATGGTCGCATCGGGAAGAGCGAGAAGATTTTGGTGAATTTCAAGCTCATAGATTCCGTTGATGAACAGTTCCCCTGAAAAAATCAGATCCATGGTCTGTCCCACTTCACCGGCATAGCTGTTTTCAATGGGGAGAACCGCTACATCATTTTCCCCCTTTACCACCGATTCATAGGCAGATTTGAAATCCCGACAGGAAATTCTGTTGCTTTCCGGAAAGATTCGTCCTGCGGCAATGTGGGCGAAGGCACCCTCCACACCGCTGTATGCAACCTTGAGACCCGATTGCATCCGATATTGATATGCTCTTGAAAGGGACATAAGATGCTTGATATAGTCAATATAATAGCCTTTTAAGCCTTCGTCTTCAATCATAGCGGTATTTTTTTCAACAACAGCTGCTTCTCGTTCCCGATCTAAAATAGGGAGCCCGAATTCCTTTTTATATGCATATACCATTTCAGCAGCTCTCATTCTTTTTACAAAAAGCTCAGCCATTTGAGAATCTGTTTCATTGATTATTTTTCTTGCCTCTTCCAACTGATTTGCCATTTTCATTATTCCTTTCAATATAAACTCCAAGCATCTGTTTTGCAGTAAAAAAAACTCTGCACTCCTATTAGGAATGCAGAGGACGAAAATCAATTCCGTGGTACCACCTCAGTT
>JAZQHN010000044.1:0-4858 GCA_045540615.1 Clostridia bacterium | reverse complement strand
AACGTAACCTTCCCCGAAGAATACCATGCAGAAGATTTGAAGGGCAAGGAAGCGGTATTTAAAGTAAAGCTGAACGAATTGAAAGAAAAAGTTTTGCCTGAAATCGACGATGAATTAGCAAAAGATGTCAGCGAATTTGATACTTTGGAAGAACTGAAGGCTGATACAAAGAAAAAGCTGGAAGAAACTGCAACAGAAAAAGCAAAGAGCGAAAAAGAAACTGCAATTTTAGATTTCCTCAGCGAAAACCTGAAGGCAAACATTCCTGAAGTAATGGTAGAATCTCAAATTGACGGAATGATTCAGGATTTCCAAATGAGAATTTCTTCTCAGGGTATGGATATCAATACTTATATGACTTACCTTGGTTTGGATGAAAAGACCATGCGCGACAGTTTCCGTGAGCAGGCTGACCGCAGAGTAAAGACTACCTTGGCTATGGAAAAAATCAAGGAATTGGAAAATATTCAGGTAACAGATGAAGATGCAGAAGCAGAATTCCAGAAGATGGCTGACCAGTACAAGATGGAAGTAGAAAAGATTAAGAGCTTTGTACAGTTGGAAGATATGAAGGAAGATTTAACAATGCGTAAGACTATGGAATTCTTGGTAGAAAACGCAAAGGAAAAGAAAGCAACTGCTAAAAAATCCACTGCAAAGAAGACTGAAGAAAAGGCAGAAGATAAAGAAGCAGCTCCGAAAAAGACTGCAGCAAAGAAAACTACTTCTACAACCAAGAAAACGACAACAACTAAGAAAGAAACAGCAGAAAAGAAAGAAGCAGCTCCGAAAAAAACAACTGCAAAAAAGACTACTACAACAAAGACTACTACAACAAAGAAAGCTGCTGAAAAGAAAGAAGAAAAATAAAAACATTATAAAGGGAGTGACATACTATGAGTTTAGTACCTATGGTCGTAGAGCAAACCAATCGGGGTGAGCGGTCGTATGACATTTATTCTCGTTTGTTAAAAGACAGAATTATCTTTTTGTCCGAGGAAGTAAATGATGTTACCGCAAGTTTGGTGGTTGCTCAGATGTTGTTTTTAGAGGGGGAAGATCCTGATAAGGATATTTGTCTTTATATTAACAGCCCCGGTGGCTCCATTACTGCCGGTATGGCAATTTATGATACTATGCAGTATATCAAATGTGATGTTTCCACCATTTGCGTGGGTATGGCAGCCAGCATGGGGGCATTCTTACTGGCAGCCGGTACTCCCGGAAAACGGTATGCATTGCCTAACAGTGAAGTAATGATTCATCAGCCCTTGGGAGGAACACAAGGTCAGGCAACGGATATCAAGATACATGCCGATCGTATTATTAAAATGCGCGAAACACTGAATACTATTTTAAGCGAAAGAACCGGTCAGCCTTTAGATGTAATTAACCGGGATACGGAAAGAGATAACTTTATGTCTGCTGCTGAAGCAAAAGCTTATGGTTTGGTAGATGAAGTGATTGAGCGTAAAAAATAAGACAGCCAACCTAAAAGAGGTGATGTAATGGCGAAATTTGATGAAAAACAGCTTGTTTGCTCCTTTTGCGGAAAGGCACAGGGAGAAGTAAAACGGCTGATTGCCGGCCCCGGCGTTTATATTTGCAATGAATGTGTTGATTTGTGCATGGATATTCTGGAAGAGGATTTCGAAGGGCTTGATGTTGATTTATCTTTAGCGGATTTGCCAAAACCCATTGAAATCAAAAAAATTCTGGATGATTATGTCATTGGTCAAAGCGATGCAAAAAAATCACTGGCGGTTGCGGTATACAATCATTATAAACGAATTTGTTCTGAGATAGATTCGGATGTGGAGCTGCAAAAGAGTAATATCCTGATGCTGGGACCTACCGGATGTGGAAAAACCTTGCTTGCGCAAACTTTGGCAAAAATTCTGAATGTTCCTTTTGCCATTGTAGATGCCACATCGTTAACAGAAGCCGGATATGTGGGCGAGGATGTGGAAAATATTTTGCTTAAGCTCATTCAGGCGGCTGACTATGATGTAGAGTATGCACAAAAGGGAATCATCTATATTGATGAAATCGATAAAATCACCCGTAAAAGTGAAAATCCGTCTATTACCCGTGATGTAAGCGGGGAAGGGGTTCAACAGGCACTTCTGAAGATTTTGGAAGGCACGGTTGCATCTGTTCCTCCTCAGGGAGGCAGAAAACATCCTCATCAGGAATTTATTCAAATTGATACCACCAACATTTTGTTTATTTGTGGCGGTGCGTTTGACGGTTTGGATAAAATTGTAGAAAAGAGAATCGGGAAAAAGACACTCGGATTTGGCGCAGAGATTCAAGGAAAGCAGGACAAAAATGTTGGCGAACTATTTCGGTTGGTACAACCTCAGGACTTATTAAAATTCGGGTTGATTCCTGAATTTGTAGGCCGTTTACCTGTGACTGTATCTTTGGAACTTTTAGACAAAGATGCACTTGTAAACATTTTAACTCAGCCCAAAAATGCATTGACAAAGCAATATGCAAAATTGGTTGAGCTTGACAATGTCACTTTGGAATTTGCACCGGATGCATTGGAAGCAATTGCCAAAAAAGCAATTGACCGTAATACGGGTGCCAGAGGACTTCGTGCCATTGTGGAAGAGGTTATGACAGATGTGATGTTTGATATTCCTTCTGATCCTACCATTGAAAAATGTATTGTAACCAAAGAATGTGTAACTGAGGGAGAACGTCCTGAATTGATTCACAACCTGAATCGCAAAAATCTCAGGCAAAAAGAAGAAAAACCTGCGGTTGTTTTAGAAGAAAAACAACCGGAAACGGAAAATAGTGCATCATAAACAGAAGAGGCTGTAGCAAAATTATTTTGCTACAGCCTCTTCATTTTTTTTGGTTGGACGAAAAATAGCACAGATTGGACAAACTGGGCTGATAATGCCTATACATAGGCATTATCAGGTTACCCGAAGGCGTATATAGATACGTCGAGAGGCGAAGTTTGTTCAAAACAAAAGGCATTCTATTAAAGAAATTCTTCATTTGACAAATTTCCAGCTTGATTTTTGTTTTGATTTTATAACTACAGTCTAAAGGCTTGGTTAAGCCATTCTTTTGCCTTTTGTGGTGTGTGCATTTTGCTACACACCCTTTTTACTACATAAAAGAAAGGGGGAACCAGTTGGTCTGTGCCATTTCTTTTGGCAGAAGTACAGGTGGTACCAGGCAGAACAATTGCCGTTGAAGGGTCATGAAATCGGTTGTTTCAGACACATTTGCATCTGTAACAGTTACCTTTCCTTTTTCTACAGTAACCGTAAAGGGCGCTTCTGTATCGGGAGCAAAGGTAACACTGCCGTCCCATAAATCCTGTCTTTGTTCCAAACAAGCTTTGATTGCATCCCGAAGACGGAACACACAATATTGCATTACATGAGTAGAGCTGATATTTTCGCAAATTTCCGTTAATACAGCCAGGCGTTTCGCATCGTAAGGTTTTACTCGAAGGTTCAGTTCTTTATTTCCGGTTGCTTCAAAATAAAGCTGTAAAACAGCAGGTAAATCCTCAGGATATGTGGTTTCTGCTCCGTAATCAGATACTCTGCCGATTTCTGTTCCGTTTTTTATTGCGGTATATTGATGGTAGGAAGTCTCTTTTAAAGTGATCCCTTCTGTGTTTCCCGGTTTGTGCCGTAAGTTGGTAGGTGTTACCTTTACATTGTAAATCACACCGCCCTGAGTATATCCAAAGTATTCATACCGTTGACGCAAACCGTTCAATTCTCCGAACAGGAATCCATCTTTTTTCATATCCTCATTTGCCATTTTCATCAGAACCTTCATAAATCCGCGACCCCGATGATAGGGATGAACAGCAACCTGACCGACATGGCCACAAGTGAATCCATTCCATTCCTTCTTTGTTACGGAAAGGGTGGCAAGAAGTTTTCCGTCTTCTTCTGCTACATAATGGTCATTCCAAAAAGGATAGTCACTGTCATACATTGCAGGGTTTATTTTCTTGAAATCGTGAGGACAATGGTCAAAGCTAAATACATAATTAATTAATTCAATCAGCGCATCACCATCTTCTTTTGTTGCTTTTCTATAATTTACCATAGTTGTGTTTCCTCCGAATAAAGTATGATATTTGTAGTATAGCATATTTTTATTGCTTTGTCAATCCATTGGCTTGAATCACACTATATTGTGCAAGAAAAGATAATGTAAGATGTTAGAAAAGGTGCTGTGAAAAATTCATCACAGCACCTTTTTTAGAATACTTAGAAATCCAATTCAATTTCTTTTAAATACCGTTCTAAGTTTGCCTTGCCCTTTTCAATTCCGCTGATGCATTCTTCACAGCCTTCAAATTCAATGGAAACAAATCCGTCGTATCCTGCACGTTTCAAAATACGCAGACATTGTTTTACCGGAACATCACCCTGACCAATAATGGTACAGCGATACCAATTTCCGCCGCGACTCATGCCACAGCCTGCACCCGGATTTTGTCCGTTTCCACTATATAAAATCATATCTTTCGCATGGACATAAACAGTATAAGGAGCCACACGGGAAACTGCAATAGCATGATTTTCATCCACACAGGAGAAATTACCCATATCTGCCAGTAAACCGTAGTTAGGGTGGTTGACTGCATTGAACAGACGTTCCATTCTGTCACTGTCCTGAGAAACTAAACCATGGTTTTCACTACAGGTTTTAATGCCCAAGCTTTGAGCAAAATCAGCAACCTCTCTGATGTTTTTCGCCATGATGGGAAGCATCAGGTCAAAGGAACGGCATTTGGTTCCCAGCTTGTTGCATACATCGTGACGCATGGTGGTGCAACCCAATTCCTTTGCAACCTGAACCTGAC
>JAZQHN010000043.1:0-5278 GCA_045540615.1 Clostridia bacterium | reverse complement strand
CAAATTCACCCGGTGTATGGTCATACCCATGAATCCACAATTGGTGACCTGCTAAAATCCAATTTTTCACAATTGAAATTTGATTTTGATATTTTTCCGGGTTTCTTTTGGCATTTTCCAACCATTTACCCAATATACCTGCTGTTGCTGGAATTCCTTCCTTCCCAAGGAAACCCATCGCTCTGTCAAATTTTGAAACTTGATTTCCCATTGTAGGTTTCAAATCATCAAACTTAAATACAACCACTTGAGCAGGCTCTAAATCTGCTGTTGCAACAGAAGAACATCGTTTCTTTTTATCCTTAAGCAATACACATGCTTTGATTTCGTCTGCATTTTTAATATTTTCTAATTGAAAAGAATATTCAGATACGCCTGCAGGTAACATCCCTGTATGTACCACATCATATTGCAACACTTCGCCACAGGACAATGCTGCAACAACTACTTCTGTCTTTTCTGTCATATCAGAAGAATCGGTAATAAAAACCTTTCCTTTTACAACAGTATCATTCATCAATTCTGCCTGGGTTGTAATATTCTCCAGTTCAATTGATATGGTCAAATAAGACAGCATTTTCGAAGATACATCTGCAAAAACACCGGTTCCAAAGCACATTATGTTCAAAAAAAGCATTATCCCGAGTAATACTGTCAAAATTCGTTTCATAGCATGTCCTTTCTTTATTGATTCCACAATCTGTTGTATAGTCCTCTAATAAACATCTGTATATATTGTACCTTGTTTTTTACAAAATGTCAACAGGAAAATTAAAAAATCTTTAAAATTTTTTTGCATTTTTTGTATCATCAGAAAAATATAAAAAAACCTGCCATCATATAAGATGACAGGCTTTAATTAAAAACAAGTTAACTAACTTCTAACAAAAAATATCACAGAGTGCAAAAAGACTGTAGTAGAATAAATTCATCTTACTACAGTCTTTTGAATCAATCTTTATTCTTCGATTTCGGTAGTTTCTTCCACAACCGGTTCTTCTGCAACCGGTTCAGCAATTTCTTCTGCAACTACTTCTTCGACAGGTTCTTCTACAACTGTTTCCTCAACAGGTGCTTCTTCCGGTTCAATCAAAGCACGAATGCTCAAACTGATCTTTTGATTTTCAGGATCAATTTCCAAAATCTTAGCCTGAACCTCCTGACCAACACTCAAAACATCGGAAGGTTTTCCGATTCTACGGTCAGCAATCTGAGAAATATGAATTAAACCATCTGCATTGGGAACCACTTCAACAAATGCACCAAAGGGTACCAAACGTACAACCTTGCAGGTGATCACATCCCCTGCTTTATACTGTTCCACCTTTTTCCATGGATTGTCTTCAGGATCTCTATAACCCAAAGAAATCTTTCCTGTTTCCTGGTTGAAATCAATGATATAGGTATCTACAATATCACCAACCTTCATAATTTCAGAAGGATGCTTGATTCTCTTCCAGGATAATTCGGAAATATGAATCAAACCATCAACACCGCCGATATCAACAAAAGCACCGAAGTTGGTGATAGATTTAACAACACCCTGATACTTTTTACCGATTTCAATTCCGCTCCAAAGCTCTTTGGACTTTGCTTCTTTTTCTTCCATCAGAATTGCTTTTACGGAACCTACAACCTTATGGCGTCTGGGATTCATGTCGATAATACGAACAGGCAATTCCTGTCCAACCAAAGAAGACAAATCTCTCATAAAGCGATCACTTGCCAAAGACGCAGGAACAAATACTCTTGTACCGTTTACGACCATAATCATACCGCCGTTTACAACTTCGATAACATGTCCTTTCAAGTCTTTGTTTTCTTCCATAGCTTGTTCGATTTCTTTCCAGCCCTGAATACTTGCTACCTTTTTCTTAGACAGCTGAATAGTACCTTCTACATCGTTTACACGGACAACGAATACATCAATTTCGTCACCGATTTTTACGATGTCTTCCGGACGAACATCCGGATGTTCACTCAATTCTCCTACCGGGATAAAGCCATCAGATTTTGCGCCGAGATCAACATAAACCTCGGTGGGCGTAATACTGATTACAGTCCCCCTAACGATATCCCCTGTATTTAAAGTTTTGAATGATTTTTCCAACTCATCTGCAAAATTCAATTCTGCCTGAGCTGATGTGTTTTCTGTTGCCATTTTATGAACAACCTCCTTTATTATATACGCAGGTGTCGATGCACCCGCGGTAATACCAATGTTTCCTTCTAACGAATCCGGAATTTGATTCGCTTGCTCTACCAAATAGGTAGGGCAGTATTTTTCACAAATATCAGCTAATTTTTTTGTATTGGAACTATTTTTTCCTCCAATCACAATCATAGAATCTGACTGTTTTGCAATTTGTTCCGCTTCTGTTTGCCGTTCTTTTGTTGCATTGCAGATAGTGTCATATATCTTTGAATTCCATGGTTTTAAAACCTCTAAAATTTGTTCCCACAATGTTCTGTTCAAAGTGGTTTGTGCTACAATGCAAAGAGTCTTTCCGGAAAAATCCATTTTTTTTGCTTGATCGGGTGAATCGAGAATCACAGCCTTATTCTCACACCAACCGTTAATTCCAATCACTTCCGGATGTGTACTGTCACCCACAATCACAACCTGATTTCCTTTTTTTTCATGCTCTTGCACAATTCTGTGAATTTTTTTCACGAAAGGACAAGTTGTATCAATATAACATATTCCCTGTTGCTCTAATTCTTCACAGGCTGCTTTTGGAATACCGTGAGCTCTGATAACTACCGCTGTTTCTTTGTCCGGCACCTGTTCTAATGAATCTATAACAACCGCTCCCTTTTCCTCCAGATCTTTTACCACCTGCGGATTATGGATAATGGGACCTAACATACAAATTTTCTGATTTTGATTAATTTTTTCATATACAATACTCACCGCACGGTTTACACCAAAACAAAAACCGCCCGTTTTTGCTACTGTCAGTTTCATACTTATGCCTCCGCAAGGCTCAGAATCTGATCCATCAGTTGATTAGCAAGTCCTTCCAACTGTTCACTTTCCAAGCGTTGCCCGCTATATTCCTCATAGGAAATAGGTGCTCCAAATGTTACTGTCAATTTGGAAAAAGGACGAAATGTACTACTGATACCAACAGGAATTACAGGAACTCTTGCCCGCTGGGCAATCATTACCGCTCCTGCTTTAGGAGCAATTTTCTTCCCGGTCTTATTTCGCTTCCCTTCAGGAAAAATCAAGGTTGCCTTTTCTTGTTTCAAAATAGCCAATGTCGTTTTTACCGCACTCAACCCATTGGTATCTCGATTTACAGGAAATGCACCCAGGCTTTTAATCAGCCATCCGAATACGGGAGACGCAAACAGTTCCTTCTTTGCCATAAAGGTTAAAGGACGACCGCAAAATGCTGCCACAACTGCCGGATCATAATAGCTGGTATGGTTAGGACAAATAAGACAGCCTCCCTCTTTTGGAACACAGCCTTTGACCTCAACACGAAATAACAATCTCAGATATAACGAAACCGCTACTTTGGCAATCTGATAAAACAAAACAACCCCATCCTTACAGTTTTTCCGAAATTAAAGATAATACCGTATCAATAGATTGCTCCAGTGTCAATTCTGTGGTATCCACCAAAATCGCATCTTCTGCCTGTTTTAAAGGTGCTACAGTCCGTTCAGAATCCTGTTTGTCACGGTATTCAATCTCTTGAAGCACTTGAGCAAATTCCACCTGCTGCCCCTTTTCCAGTAATTCCTTACACCGACGCTCGGCACGCGCTCTGGCTGATGCGGTCAGGAATAATTTCATCTCTGCATCAGGAAGAACAACCGTTCCGATATCCCTGCCATCCATCACTACATTTTGAGACTCAGCAATATTTCTCTGCTGAACAAGCATGGTTTTTCTTACAGCAGGAATGGCAGAAACATCCGATGCAGCTACAGAAACTTCCGGAGTACGAATTGCTTCACTCACATCTTCTCCGTTTAACAAAATTCTTTGACTGCCTTCCGAATAAACAAGCTCCAGTTTAATTTCAGGTAATAGTTGCTCAATTTCAGCAATTTCCTCTTTGATAACAATTCCCTTTCTTAATGCCGCAAGACCGATTGCACGATACATGGCACCGGTATCCACATAAATCCAACCCAATTTTTTTGCAACAGATTTTGCTATGGTGCTTTTTCCTGCACCGGCAGGACCGTCAATCGCAATTTTCGCCATAATTCATGACCTCCGAAAAAGGGAATTTTGTCAAAATAAATTTTAAAAATTACCATGCCGTTCTATTATACAACATTTTTCCGAAAAACGCAAGTAGTTTATTGAAATAAAATTTGCCCAACCAAAAATTTTTTTCCGCAACCCTCCCATTTTACAGCTAAATTTTCACGGTTTATAAAGTCAGAAATCCCAGTAATTTCAACACTTACAGGGTGATTCACACCCTCCGTATCCACAAATACAAAACTATTTTCTTGTACTGAAATTGTAATCTTTTTGTTATAAAAATTTCCTCGTTTTTCACCATTTACCATGACATATACTCCCGGTTCCGACTGTAATGTTTCAAGAGAAAGACTGGCTGTTTTCTTCAGAGATCCAATTTCACCTCTGCCTTCTTGATATGTTTGATTAAAAATAGCAGTATCTTCACGAAAAAAAAGCAACAATATTTGAACAAAAAAAACAGTTATCGACAATAATAAAATCCAACCAAAAAATACCTTTTCTCCTTTTTTTACCATAATTCCGTCACCTTTTTTGCTGTTACTTTATCCACTTTCTTTTTTTTCATACAAATATCATTTTTACTTTGAAACGGAAATATAGTAAAAATATCAAATCGCGTAATGTTTTATAAACCAAAACCACCAAAGAACAAACAACATCATAAAGAACATAAATAAAAAGTATTGTTTTTTCATAAAAACACCCCCACAGCATCATATGCCGTGGGGGGTTAGTACTATTCGAATACTTTAATTTCTTCGATGATACTGTCGATAATATCTGCATCTTCCACAGAATCCCAAATAGGAGCTTCATCACTGATGATGATAAGTCCTTTATCATCCCAGAATACATTTTTGCCAAAGGTTTCGGAAATCACTCTCAGAGGAACCATAGTACGGTCTCTCATTGTGGTTGCTTCCACATCCATTTCCTTAGCTTCTCCGTTGACGGTATAAGCTTTCTTTCCCAGCTGCATCTGAATTGTGGTATCATTCTGAGTAATAGTAACAGTTTCGGTCGTTTCTTCCCAACCTACTTCCG
>JAZQHN010000042.1:0-2636 GCA_045540615.1 Clostridia bacterium | reverse complement strand
CCGCTTCTGACGAACTTCACCGGGAAGGAGTCCTGCATATTCTCCGATTAATTGATCCGGATATCCCATCTGTTTGGCTTTACGTAAAAGCTCGGGAGTCAGTAATTCTGATTTCAGAGCATCTTCCATCTGCACTAACATACGGAACTGATTCAAGAACCATTTATCCATTTTGGTAACGTAATTGATTTCGTCAATGGAAATTCCTTTACGAAGTGCCTCTGCAATGACAAATATCCGTTCGTCATCAATCTTTTTCAAGGCCTCTCTTAACTGCTCTACCGTATAATCAGCTACTTTAGGCAGATACAAGCTATCCAAATGCTGTTCCAAAGAACGGATTGCTTTCATCATTGCTCCTGCAAAGTTGGAGCTGATAGACATTACTTCCCCCGTTGCCTTCATTTGAGTACCAAGAGTCCGTTCTGCATGAACAAATTTATCAAAGGGCCACTTAGGAATCTTCACAACCACATAGTCAATGGTAGGTTCAAAGGATGCATACGTGGTTTTGGTTACTGCGTTTTTGATTTCGTCCAAACCATATCCCAGTGCAATTTTAGAAGCAACCTTTGCAATAGGATATCCCGTTGCCTTGGAAGCAAGGGCAGAAGAACGGCTCAAACGGGGATTTACTTCGATTACCGCATATTCAAAGCTGTCAGGCTTTAATGCAAACTGAACATTACATCCACCTTCAATGCCCAATGCGGAAATAATTTTCAATGCAGAGGAACGGAGCATCTGGAACTCTTTGTTTTCCAGAGTCTGACAGGGAGCAACAACAATACTGTCACCTGTATGAACACCAACCGGATCCACATTTTCCATACTGCAGATAGTGATACAACTTCCCTTTGCATCACGCATAACTTCAAATTCAATTTCTTTCCAACCGGAAATACATTTTTCAATCAACACCTGTCCCACACGGCTGAGTCGCAAGCCATTAGGGGCAATTTCAGAAAGCTCTTTTTCATTGTTGGCAATTCCGCCGCCTGTTCCCCCCAAAGTGTAAGCCGGGCGGACAATAACAGGAAAGCCGATTTCATTGGAAAATGCAAGAGCATCTTTATAATTATCCACAACCTTACTTGCAATACAAGGTTCGTTAATGGATTCCATGGTATCTTTAAACGCCTGACGGTCTTCCGCCATCTTAATGCTTTTGGCAGAAGTACCAAGCATAGTAACTCCGTGTTCCTGTAAAAACCCTTCTTCTGCCAGTTCCATTGCCAAGTTAAGACCTGTCTGGCCTCCAAGGGTAGGCAAAATACTATCCGGTTTTTCTTCTAGAATAACTTTTTTCAGAACCGGAATAGTGAGAGGTTCAATATACACCCTGTCTGCAATATCCTTATCCGTCATAATAGTTGCAGGATTAGAGTTAATTAATACAACCTCAAGACCTTCTTCTTTCAGGGAACGGCAAGCCTGGGTTCCTGCATAGTCAAACTCTGCTGCCTGACCGATAATAATAGGACCGGATCCTATCATCAGTACTTTCTTAATTCCGGGATTTTTAGGCATTTTTTGTTCCCTCCTTTATCATAGTAAGAAATGAATCAAACACAAATCCGGTATCGGTAGGTCCGTCGCTTGCTACCGGATGAAATTGAATTCCGGAAACAGGCTTCGAACTATATTGTAATCCTTCGCAACTGTTATCATTTACATTCACATGAGTCACTTTCGCGGTAGTGTGAGCAATACTATCAGCCACAACCTCATACAAATGATTTTGAGAAGTAATATAAACTCTGTCTTGTGCTACATCTCTCACGGGATTACTGGAACCGTGATGACCGTATTTCATCTTTTGAACCTTTCCGCCCATAGCCAAAGCAATCAGCTGATGACCAAGACCTATTCCAAATACAGGAATCCCCGATTCGCACAATTCTTTTACGCAAGCAATCAGTTTTTCGCACTCTTCCGGATTTCCCGGACCGTTAGAAATCAAAATCCCTTCAGGTTTTGATGTCAAAATGATTTTTGCAGATGTATTATAAGGATAAAGAGTCAAGGCACAACCACGATTTTTCAAAGTTTCCTTCATGCATTTTTTCAAGCCCAAATCCAAAACTGCAATTTTGATACCGGATTCAGAACATTCCGTCTTTTCCTGTACGCCGGTCTTTGCAACAGCACCGCTCACTCTATACGCCTTTGCTTTTTCAACACATTCCTCTAAATCAAAGTCCTCATTACAGGTTAAAACTGCATTCATCACTCCCTGCTCCCGAATCATTCGGGTCAACATTCTGGTATCAACCCCTTCAATACCGGGAATATCCTTTTCCTTTAAAAGGCTTTCCAAATCACCTTCTGCACGGAAGTTGCTGGGGAAACGGGACAGTTCTTTTACAATCAATGCCTCTGCCCATAATTGTTCAGATTCCCAATCCTCTTTATTCACACCACAGTTTCCAATCAAGGGGTAGGTCATCAACAAACCCTGTCCTACATAAGAAGGATCGGTCAACGTTTCCAAATATCCTACCATAGAGGTATTGAACACAATCTCAAAAACCGCATCCCGTGTGGAGCCAAAGCTTTGTCCTTCAAACACTTGTCCATTTTCCAAAATCAAAAATGCTTTCAAACTGTTCACTCCCATCTTTATTCTTTTTTCG